>CAXMLT010000034.1:0-2900 GCA_964194245.1 uncultured Hyphomicrobium sp. | reverse complement strand
CGCCTCGGCGGCGACGAGTTCGCCGTGCTCATCTCCATGGAGGACGGCACCGCGAAGCTCGATAAGGCGATTGCCTCCATGTTCTCGGCGCTGTCGCGCTCGGTCGTGGTCGGCGGCGTCCAGCACCGATGCACAATCAGCCTCGGGCTCACCATTTTCCCGACGGACGCCACCGGCGCGAGCGAGCTGCTCAAGAACGCCGATCTCGCTCTCTACCGCGCCAAGGAGCTCGGGCGCGACCGCCATCAATTCTTCTCCGCCGACATGCGGGTATCGCTGGAGCGGACCTATCAGTTGCACCGCGACATTCAGCGCGCACTGCTGACGAACGAGCTGTGCCTGCTGTATCAGCCGATCGTCTCGGTCTCCAAGTCACATCCCGTCAGCTTCGAGGCGCTGCTGCGCTGGAACCACCCGCTGCGCGGGCCGCTCTCGCCCGGCGACTTCGAGGAGGTGTTCGACGATCCCAATCTGGCGGCCGAGATAGGCCGCTGGGTCATCGACCACGCGCTGCGGCAGGTGGCGCAGTGGGACCGAAGCGGGCTCGATTTCGGCCGCGTGGCCGTCAACGTGACCTCCGCCGACTTTGCGTTGGGCACGTTCGCGGAGCTCGTGCGCGATAAACTGCAACAGACGGGCGTCTCGCCGGAGCGCCTCTGCATCGAGGTGACGGAGCGCGTCTTCCTCGGCCGCGGCGCCGGCAGCGTAGCCGTGGCGCTGGAGAAGCTGCACCACCTCGGCGTCGAGATCGCGCTCGACGATTTCGGCACGGGCTTTGGATCTCTATCTCACTTGAAGAAGCTGCCCATCGATCGCTTGAAGGTGGACCGCTCCTTCGTGAGCGACATGGAGACGAACCCCGACAACATGGCGATCGTGCGCACGATCACGCAGCTTGCGCAGAGCCTCGGTATCAAGACCACGATCGAGGGAGTCGAGACGCCGACGCAGCTCATGATCCTGCGCACCATGGGCTGCGACACGATGCAGGGCTTCCTCTTTGCAAAGCCCCTGCAGGGCGTGCAGGTACCGGGCTACCTCAATCGGGGGCGGCGCGCGCTTAGCGCCTGAGGCTTAGCGGGTCGGCTGGACGAGCGCCTGCTTGGGCAAGGCAGGTGCCACGCGCCAGATGGTATTGCCCACGTCGTCCGCCACCAGCACCGCGCCTGTCTTCCCGACCGCGACGCCTACGGGGCGCCCTCGCGCATTCCCGTCGGCGTCGACGAAGCCGGTCAGGATGTCCTCGGGCGGACCCGACGGCTCCCCGTCCTTGAACGGCACGAAGATCACCTTGTAGCCGGCGCGGGGCTCGCGGTTCCAGGACCCGTGCTGGCCGACGAAGGCGCCGCCCTGGAAATGCTCCGGCAACAGCTTGCCGTCGTAGAAGGCGAGCCCCAGCGAGGCGGTGTGCGCACCGAGCCCATAGTCGGGCACGAGCGCCTTGGCGACGAGATCGGGCCTGTGCTCCTTCACGCGCGTATCGATGTGCTGGCCGAAGTAGCTGAAGGGCCAACCGTAGAAGCCGCCGTCCTTCACGCTCGTCAGATAGTCGGGCACCAGATCGTTGCCGAGCTCGTCGCGCTCGTTGACGACGGTCCATAGTTGCTGCGACTGCGGCTGCCAGCCCATGCCGTTCGGGTTGCGCAGGCCGGACGCGAATATGCGGCTATTGCCTGTCGCCGGGTCGATCTCGAGGATCGCCGCGCGGCCTTCCTCCTTGTCGATGCCGTTCTCGCCGACGTTGCTGTTGGAGCCAACGGTCACATAGAGTTTCTTGCCGTCCTCGCTGGCGATGACGTTCTTGGTCCAGTGGTGGTCGATGGGCCAGCCCGGCAGGTCGGCGACCTTCTCGCCCGTCGGCGAGACATTCTCTCCGTCGTAGTGGAAGCGCATCAGCGCATCCGTGTTCGCGACATAGAGAGCATCGCCCACGAGCGCCATCCCGAACGGCGAGTTTAGCCCTGTCAGGAAGGGCCGCTTGATCTCGGCGATACCGTCGCCGTCGGCATCGCGCAGGAGCGTGATGCGGTTGGGGCTTGCCGTTCTGGTGCTACCCGCGCGCTTCTGGAAGAAGCTCATGAACCACGCCTTGAGACCATTGCCTTCCTCGGGCCGCGGCGGCGCGTCGGTCTCGGCGACGAGGATGTCGCCATTCGGCAGCACATAGAGCCAGCGCGGATGATCGAGATCCTTGGCGAAGGCCGTAACCTGCAGGCCTTCAGGGGCGGTGGGCGTAGGTCCGGCAGGCCAGCTCTTCGCCGGCGCGATGTTGACGGTCGGGACGAGGGAATGCTCGGGCTCGGGGAGCTTCGGGTTGGGACCGAAGCCCGGCGCGTACTCCTCTCCCATCGCCGTCACCGCGAAAAGAAGAAGCCCGAGGAAAGCGAGTGCAACGACAGAGCGCATGCGACCTCCGCGCCATCAAATGTTCATGCCTGCAAGACGCGGCCGACGGCCGGGTTCCGCGCCTTGGTGCCGTCAGGCCGTCTTGCGGGCGCGGGACCGCCGGGCTGGCGTGCTTGCCTGCTCCGCCGACTTGCTCGAGTGCCAGATAGCGTCGGACTTGGCGAGCTTCGTCCTTGACTTCGACAGCATGAAGCTTTCGGGCGCCTTGCCCTCGCCGCGCGCGATCTGACCCATGGTGCGCCGAGAGGCAGCGGAGCGGTCCTTGTTCAGGAGCTTGTCGGCGTCGCCGTCCTTGGCCCACTCGTCGCGGTGCTTGATCAGCAGCCAGTTGGTGCGCTTGCCGCCGAAGCGGTCGCCCTTCATACGCACGAGCACCCAGCTCCCTTTCAGCTTCTGTCCCGCGAACACGAGCTTCAATTCGCCGTCGCGCAGCTGCTCGGCCGCCGACTTATTTCCTTCCGGCATCCAGAAGCCGCGGTCCCACACCATAACGG
>CAXMLT010000033.1:0-1514 GCA_964194245.1 uncultured Hyphomicrobium sp. | reverse complement strand
GATCCTGACGCGCGAGCGAAGGGAAGGTGGTTTTATGAGCGGCTGGAGAATTTCGGCTATCTTGTCGCCCGAGACGCCGAGGGTGTACCACGTGGCTGGGAATTTTTGCCCTAGGCCAGACAGTCGCTCTGCCAAATCTCGTACGTAGCGACGGACATCCTCGTCGCTGAAAAGATAAGTACGCAACTCGAAAAGACCCCTCTAGGCGAACGGGGAAACCTATCCCCGTCGCACTAGGCGCGCAGCCCCGATAGGGTGCTCGTCAAGCTCCTGCCCAAGCGCTCGATAATAGCAGCTGCTGCACAGATGCTTCCCGTCACACCTGTGGCACCCCGTCTTGCTCTCTTGGAGCGGAACGCCGCATCCTGCGCACTTCTCGATTCCAGCGGGCGCGTGCCCACAAGCAAGAAGGGCCTCGTCCTTGGCGCGAAGCTTTTTAAATTCCTTAAAAGTCAAAGACATAGCACCTCTCCGCCACGCCTCCCGCGGCAGAAATTCCGATCTGGGCTCGATATAGGCCTACCGGGAGGCGCTTGACAAGCGCTGCGATTCGAGTCCCACCACCGGGTACCCGATTCGGCTCGCCAGAGACAAGATTATAGACAAGATTATAATGCCATTATAATGGCATTATATACAGGGGCTGTATGGCGCGTAACCCCAATCGGTCAGCTACCGAGCAGATAACAATCACTGTTCCAATATAGACCTTCGCCTACTTGGTGAAGCTCGCCACCGCAGATGCGTTGGGCCCGAATGAGGCGTTTATCGCCTCACAGCTTGTGGTCAACGAAGTTGAGCGATTGATGGCCGAGCGCCGAGCGGAGACGGTACTAGCGACGCCCGTTAGCGGCGGCGACGAACCTACCTAGCATGGTTGCGGCGAGTGACTCCTGGTCACTGACGCTCGGCGGCGAGGCGGGTAATCTGGGCTCGGGTGACGGGACGATCTGGAGGGGCCAACTTGGCTCCGTGCGCTTCTAAAGCGCCCGATCATGTCGACGCCTAGAGCGGTGCTGGCCGAGAATGCCCCCTCTCAATCGTGGTCCCAGCCGTAGGAGGGGCGCGGCTCGCGGCCGTCGCCGCCCCGGTCTTGGAGACGGTCTTGGGGACGATCCCACGGCGACTGCGGCCCGCGCCCATAGGTGCGCGCCGGCTCGCTGTCGTAAGGGCTTGGCCCGCGCGAGGCCTCACGCGAGGCCTGCGCCTGCGCGGTCGAGCGCCAGCCGTCGGTCGGCGTGCTTTCCGCTCCGTGCTGCGCCGCCTCCGCCGCGTAGCGCTCGTGCCGCGCAGCCGACTCCTGCGACCATGGCGCCGGCTTGCACGTGCAGGCATCGACGAGCGCCTTGCGGTAGCGGAACGCGTTCGGCAGGTCGGCGTAGCGGTGGCCGGAGAGATCGATCATCGTCTCGGGGCTGCCGCCCGTGGTCGGGTAGTAGAACAGCCGCGCCTCGCCATCGCAGCGCTGCGAGCACTGGTGGCTATCGCTATAGAGCCGCTCGCGGCGCACGCCG
>CAXMLT010000032.1:0-7779 GCA_964194245.1 uncultured Hyphomicrobium sp. | reverse complement strand
AGATGTGTATAAGAGACAGTTCTAAGTGTTACGGTTGGGGACCGTGACAGCTTTTAAAAAGCTCGACCTTTCAGAAACTTAGTCGTCTGAAGCTCAAATCTTCTCGACCGCACCAGCCTGGGATGAGCAATTCCGGCTAATGTTCCCTACAGCACCACGGCGTCGACGACCGCCGCGAAGTGGCAGGCCGAGGCCGCCAGCACAAACGCGTGCCAGATGGCGTTGTGATAGGGCAGCCTCTGCCACAAGTGGAAGGCGACGCCGGCGGTGTAGAGGATGCCGCCCAGCAGAAGCAGCGTCATGGACGACGTCGGCACCGCCTCGAGCAACGGTTGGAGCGCCGCCAGGCACGCCCAGCCCTGGGCCAGATAGAGCACGTAGGCCGTGCGCACGAATTGTCCCGGCAGCGCCAGCCGCGTGAAGATCCCGATCGCCGCAATTACCCACACCGCACCGAGCAGCGACATGCCCGCGAGCCCGCCCATCTTGACCGCCGCGAAGGGCGTGTAGGTGGCGGCGATCTTCAGGTAGATGGCGGCGTGGTCGAAGCGGCGCAGCAGCGCCTTCAGCTTGGGCCGCGTGACCAGGTGATAGGCAGCGGAGCATACGAAGACCGCCAGCAGGCCTGTGCAGTAGACGAGCACGCTCACCGTCGCCTCCGGCGGAAGCTCGCCGATAGCCAAAAGCACGACGCTCACGGCGGCGATGAGGCTCGCGGTGACGCCAAGGACATGGAGGGCGCCATCGGCGATCAGCTCGCCTCGCGAATAGACCGGAAAAACGTTCGACATGCTGCATATCTAGCCCGCCCCGCATGGCGGGGTCGGGGCGACGCCTGCGACACAATGGCGGCCGTCGCAGCGGCAGCCTATTGGGCAGGCGGTGCGGGGGGCTCGTCGGGGGGCCGCGTCTGGGTTAACGCAAGGCGCGTCGTCTCCCACGGCCAGTGGCCGTTGATCTCTACGTCGAGCGAGAGCGACAGGAAGGTGCGGATGATTACGATGCCGCCGAGCACAAGCATGCTCTGCAGGGTCGGGTCGAGGACCACGGATTTTATGATATCGCCGGCGATCAGGAGCTCGAGCCCGAGCAGAATGCCGCGGCCGAGGTTGGCGCGGTAGGCGCGATAGTTCGCCTCAAAGTCCTCGCGACCCAGGTGCATGAGGAACAGGACCGTCGCAATGGCGACTGATCCGAGGATGACGGCGAAGCTCGCCGTCTCCAACGCCTCGCTCGCGAAGTGCGCAAGATCCTGCATGAGGCCATGATCCATGGCGCTTTCACTATCATTGCCGAAGGCGTTCGGCGCGCCTTCGTGAACCCGCTATCCACACCTAGTTTGACTTTAAGCCGGTGGGCCGTCTGCCGGGGCGGAGGTAGCAGGCCACGCCGAACGAGGCACAGCTCGGGAAGGGAAGCTCGCCTGCAATGTATCACCTGATCTCCAAGGCCCTCTGGTCCGCCCTGCAGCCCTCGACGTTCGTGCTGCTTGTCTTGCTCGTTGGAGCCGCGCTCCTTTTCACGCGGCACTGGAGGCTGGGGCGCGGGCTCGTTGTCGCAGGCGCGGCGCTCTTCCTTATCGGTGGCATCTCCCCGCTCAGCACCTGGTTGACGATGCCGTTGGAGCAGCGCTTCGCGCGCGCCAATCTCGGAAGCACCGACATCGAGGGCATCATCGTCCTGGGCGGGGCGGAGGACGCCCGCGTCGCCGCCGGACGACACGTACACGCGGTCAATGAATCCGCCGAGCGCATCACGGAAGCGGCCGCGCTCGCCCTGCGCTATCCCAAAGCGAGGGTCGTCTTCACGAGCAACACCATTCGCTATCGAGGCCAGAGCGTCTCAGGCGCCGAGACTGCCGACCAGATCTTTCGCGACCTCGGCATTGCCGCGGATCGACTGATGCCGGAGAGCGCATCTAAGAACACCTGGGAAAACGCCGTCTATACCAAGGCGCTCGTGCGGCCCCGGCCAGGTCAGCGCTGGCTGCTCGTGACCTCGGCCAGCCACATGCCGCGCGCGGTCGCCGTTTTCCGCAAGGTCGGCTTCCCGGTCGAGCCCTGGCCGGTCGACTACCGCACAGCGGATAAGCGCGACCTATACAGGCTATTCGACGCCCCGTCGGAAGGGTTGAAGCGGCTCGAGATGGCGGTCCACGAGTGGAGCGGGCTCATCGCCTACCGGCTGATGGGCCGCAGCGACGAGCTCTTTCCGCACCCTTGAGGGTTACGCGATAGCGAGCGTCGAGATGGTGCGGCCGGACTCGGCGGCAATCAGGAAGTGGCGGATGGCCTCGATGGTGCCGATGTCCTTCAGGAGCGGCGCGTGGCCCTGATTGGGCACCGTGACGGTCGCCAGCGCCGGGTGTCGCCGCCGCATCTCGTCCACCGTCCCAGCCGTCAGCACGTCGGAGTTCTCCCCGTGCACCACCAGAACCGGAACCCGCTTCAGCGCCTCGAACTGCGGCCACAGCTCCGGCAATGGCCCAAATAGCACCGATAGCGCCTTGCCGAGTTTTTGGTCGTAGCCCTGCGTCGGCTTGCCGTTGCGCTCGTTGTACAACTGCCGCGCGACCTCCTCCCATTGATACTCGGGGACGTCGGGGAAGTGGCGGCGGTTGAGGTCGCGCACCATGCGCGTAGCGTCCGCCCATGAGATCGGCAACGGGATACGCCCGACGTAGCCGCTGATGCGCACGAGCCCGTCATGCTCGATCACGGGGCCGATGTCGACCAGCACGGCTGCGCCCAGCGCCGTCGGCTGCACGGCCGCCATGAGCATGGTGATGAGACCGCCGCGCGAAGTGCCGATGACGGCCGCCTCCGACAGGCCCACGAGCGTCATGAAGTCGAGCACGTCGAGCATCTCGACCGTTACGGTGTAGTTGAGCCAGTCGGGGTCGGACTCGGAGAGGCCGCGGCCGCGGTAGTCGAAGGTATAGACGGTGCGCGCGCTGCTGGGGTGGCGGCTAAGGGCCACCGCAAGGTCGTGAAAGTCGCGGCCGTTGCGTGTCAGGCCCGGCAGGCACAGCACCGGACGCGCGCGAGTGGTGCTGGAGGCGGGATAGCGGCGCGCATGCAGCTTCAACCCGTCGCGGGCGGTGAAAAAGATGTCCTCGAAGGACGCAGCTTCCGACGTCATGAAATCCCCGCTACGCCAGTGCGTCGTGCTTGCCCGCCTGGCGTCAGGCCGCTTTAAGAATGCTATCGATGCCGGCTGCTCGTCACTCGGACTTCGCCGTGTCGGTGTTGGCCGCCTTGCGTTCAGGCGGCGAGAGCGAGGCTTCGCGCGCCCGAGCCAGGTCCTGGTCGAGTCGCAAAGCCGTCGCTTCGTCTCCGAGGCGCGCGCGATAAATCTGGATGTTGGACAAAACCTTGCCGACGTAGCGGCGCGTTTCCTCGATGGGGATGCGCTCGATCCAGTCGATCGGGTCGACATTTGCTTTGCGCGGATCCCCGAACTCGCTGATCCACTGGTGCGCGCGGCCGGGCCCGGCATTGTAGCTCGCGATGCTGAGCACGTAGGAGCCGTCGAACTCGGCGAGACGATCGGCAACGTAGGCGGACGCGATCATGGTGTTATAGGAGCCGTTGACGAGAAGCTGCTTGTGGTCGCATTTGATCTTGTAGTCGCGGCAGACGTGGTTCGCAGTGCCCTTCATGACCTGCAGGATGCCGCGCGCCCCCGCTCCTGAGAGGGTATCGGAGTTGAATTCGGTCTCCTGCCGGGCAAGGCCGAATAGGAGCGCCGCCTCGGGCGGTGCCCTAAGCGGCTTGTAGTCGGGCAGCGCGTGCACCGGATAGCTGTACAGGACTAGGTTCTGGCCCCGCGCGACCGCTTGCTTGCCAATGCGCACGGCCGTCTGCGTGTCGCCGACGGAACGGGCGAGATGGGCAATCAAGCCGGCCCAGCTCTCGCTGTCGTCCAACGTATAAAGCCGCTGGAACATGATGCGTGGGATCGAGGTGTTGAGGCCGGCCTTGCGGGCAACGAAGATCGCTTGCGCGATGTCGAGGTTGCTCAAACGCTCGACCTGCTGAGGCGTCGGCTCGGCTGGTGGCGACAGCGAGATGCGGCGGTTGCCGGGGTCGAGCTTCTGCATCGCCAGCAGGCCGTAGAAGGTGTCGATCGACGCGGCGGCGGCGCGGTATTCCTCCGTCGCCTTCGTGCGGTCGCCCTTCGCCTCGTAGAGGCGGCCAAGCCAGTAATGCGACTTGGCGCGGCTCAACGGACCGTCGGCGGAATTGCTGAACGCCTCAAAATGCCGCTCGGCAGCGGCCTTGTCCTTGAGGTAACGCAGCGCGATCCAGCCGGCCATGAACGACTGTTCGTTCGCCTCATTGCCGCTGATGCCGCCGACCTCGCGCACGAGATCGTAGGCAAGCTTGGGCTTGTTCGCCGTGAGCGCCATGTAGGCGAGCTTCTGGCGCTCGATCCACCATTCGTCCAGGTTGGCGACGACGGCAGGATCGCCCGGTGCCGTCAGGATCAGCTTCGCGGCCTCATCGAGCTTGTTGGCCTGACGCAGCGTCTGCACTTTGTGGAAGACGAGCCCCCAGTCGGAGCCCTTGCCGCTCGGGGCGGCGGCCTTCAACTTCGCCTTCGCGCCATGCGACTGCAGAAATACGGCAAGCCGGGCCTGCGCCTTCTTCTGCTCGGTCTCGGAGAGCAGCGGAATAACTCGCTTGGCGACCTCGGCGCGCTCCTTGCGGTTTGCCTGATAGCGCACATCGTCAACGAGCAGACGGTCGAGGCGCCACTTGTGGTCCTCCTCCGTCAGCAGCGAGCCGAAGCGGGTCAGGAAGCCGGGCTCGAGCGAGGAGGGAAGATCGTATTTGCGCCAGGCTTCGGAGGCGAGCGCCTTCGCCTTGTCCTTGTTGCCGTGCGCAAGCTCCACGGAGGCGAGCAGCGCGAGGCCGGAGCCGCTCAGCGCCTTGCCGTCCTTGAAGTAGGTGGCGATCAGGTCGGTGCTGCCGCCTTCGATGAACAGCGCTTCTTCCATCCGCTGGCGCAGGTAGTCGCGGCTCGGCCAGTCGGGGTTGGCGTCGAGGAAGGTCAGGTAGTCGCGCGCCTCACCTTGGCCCTGGCGCAGCCGGTACCAGGCGATCAGCTTGCGGCCGATGGGGTCGCTCACGTCCTTTGCGAATTCCGCGGCCTTGGTGGGATTGTTGGCGGCAAGCGCCTCGATGGCGCCCTTGATCTTAGGGGCGTCGTCGGCCGGGAGATCGAATTTGCTCAAAGGCGCGATGAGGCTATCGAGGCGCTCGATGTGCGCAGCTTCGCGCGCCTTCGGCGTCATGGGCGGTGACGGCGGCAATGGAGGTGCCGCGGGCGGAGCGACGGAGTCGCCCGCGCCGGTCTCCGCCGGTGGGGATGCGGTGGCGGCTTGCGTCGATTTGGCCGGGCTCTGTTGCCCCGGAGCGACGTTGGGGACGGCCACGGGTTCGGCCCCAGCAGGGGCCCACAGCGCGGCAAGGATGACGGTGGCTAGGAGCGGAGACGCCAACCTTCGGCCCCGAGAGGGTCGGGTGACCTTCGGGCAGCCGATGGGACATCGCTGCGTTTGCGGCTGAGCCAATGAACATCCTTCCACACGCGCCATCGGAAGCCGGCTTGCGAGGTGTAGGTCAAGGTCCTAATGTCGCGCTCCATGAGCGCGTTGCGACTCTGTCAGCGAGGCGCGGCGAAAGTATCAAGCAGGCCCGCGAGGGACAAGGCGCCGTCTCACGTTAAGCCGCAGGATGCCTCCAGATGCGGCGATAGCGTGGCATCGGCGGCCGACAACGCCGCGAGAACCGCCCAGGAAACGACAACACGCGATAGAAGACGCGAAAAAGGGCCGCGAGCTCGGGGATCGTAACCAAATGTTCAAGGGATCTTTCACGGCGCTGATCACGCCGTTCGCCAATGGCAAGATCGACGAGGATGCATTCCGGCGCATCGTCGAATGGCAGATCAGCGAGGGCACGCACGGCCTCGTCCCCGTCGGCACGACCGGCGAGAGCCCGACGCTGTCACACGAGGAGCACAAGCGGCTCGTCGAGCTGACCGTCGAGACCGCGAAGAAGCGCGTGCCCGTGATCGCTGGTGCCGGCTCCAATTCGACCGCCGAGGCGATCGACTTCACCAAGCACGCAGCCAAGGTGGGCGCGGACGCGGTGCTCGTCGTCACGCCCTACTATAACAAGCCGACGCAAGAGGGGCTCTTCCGCCACTACAAGGCGATCAATGACGCCGTGAACATCCCCATCGTCATCTACAACATTCCCGGCCGCTCGGTTGTGGACATGGGCGTCGAGACGATGGCGCGCTGCTTCGACCTGAAGAATGTCGTCGGCGTGAAGGACGCGACCGCCAACCTCGCGCGCGCCTCCCAGCAGCGCGCGGCCATGGGGCCCGACTTCAACATGCTGTCGGGCGAGGACGCGACTGCGCTGGGCTTCATGGCGCACGGCGGCCACGGCTGCATCTCGGTCACCTCCAACATCGCCCCGCGCATGTGCGCGGAGTTCCAGAACGCGTGCCTCAAGGGCGACTACAAGGCGGCGCTTGCGCTGCAGGACCGGCTGATGCCGCTGCACGATACGCTGTTCTGCGAGTCAAACCCCGGTCCCGTGAAGTACGCCGCCTCTCGCCTCGGGCTGTGCGCGCCCGACACGCGGTTGCCCTTGGCGCCGATCGCGGAGGCCTCCAAGAAGCTCGTCGATGCGGCGCTGGCGCGGGTCGGCCTCATCCAGGCACGGGCCGCCGAGTAGGCGAGTCCGAGCCCGCGTTCAGGAGGCGTGTAGGCCATGGCGGCCAAAAAGGACGATGGCCGCCGTGTCGTTGCCGAGAACCGGCAGGCGCGCCACGAATACTTCCTCACCGACACGATGGAAGCCGGCCTGCAGTTGACGGGCACGGAGGTGAAGTCGCTGCGCAAGGGGCAGGCCAACATCACGGAGAGCTATGCCTCTTCTGAAGACGGTGGCCTGTGGCTAATCAACGCCTACATCCCCGAATACCAGGGCGCCGGACGCTTCTTCCAGCACGAGCCGCGACGCAAGCGCCGGCTGTTGCTGCACGCCAAGGAAATCCACAAGCTGTCTGTGGCAGTGGAGCGGCAAGGCATGACGATCGTGCCGCTCGAGCTTTATTTCAATGCGCGCGGCATCGCCAAGCTGAAGCTCGCCGTCGCCGAGGGCAAGAAGCTGCACGACAAGCGCGAGGCGTCAAAGCAGCGCGATTGGAACCGCGAGAAGGCGCGCCTCATGCGGGACAAGGGATGACATCGGCGGATCGCGCGTTCCTCGATATCGACTGGTCGCGCTTGCCTCCGCCCGAGGATGACGGCGGCGCGCGCCATCTCGAAGGCTCTGCGCTGCCCGATCTGGCGCTGCCTGCTACGGACGGCAGCGCCGTCAGCCTCGGCAGACTTGCGGGCCGCACGGTCGTGTTCGCCTACCCAATGACCGGCAGTCCTGGCGAAGCGCTCCCCGACGGCTGGGATGCCATTCCCGGCGCGCGCGGATGCACGCCGCAGGCTTGCGCCTTTCGCGACCTGCATGCGGAGCTGTCGGCAACAGGCGCCACTCGTGTATTTGGATTGTCGACGCAGACCACGGCTCAGCAGAGCGAAGCCGCCGCCCGGCTGCACCTGCCATTCCCGCTGCTTTCCGATGCGGGAGACCGGCTCGCCGAAGCCATCGATCTCCCCCGCATGGAGGTCGATGGCCGCTCAATGCTGAGGCGGCTCGCGCTCATCGCCGACGATGGCACCATCACCAAGGTGTTCTATCC
>CAXMLT010000031.1:0-6464 GCA_964194245.1 uncultured Hyphomicrobium sp. | reverse complement strand
TGGTATGCCTATGCAGCCCTGCAGACACATAGCCGAGTTCATTGGCGGCCGACGCCACTGGCTGTTGCGTCATGAGTTCCCCTCCAACTGTTGGCATGAGCGGCCCAGCAGTGGCCGCCGATGACGTTCGTCCCGTTTTCGCCTGCACTCCAACCCTAGTCCCAGGCATCAAAGCATATTTCATGCCTAGAAACAATATTGACTGTAAGGAATATGCTGACCCCGATATTCCTAGAGGTTCTATGGCGGTTTCCTCGCGCACGTGGCTCTGCGAATTTTGCCGCTCCGAAAGCGTGGCTGCATCTTGGGCAAAGCAAAGCAGTGTGAGCCTGATTGTTGAGCAGCGAGATGGCGTGTCGGACCCGCCAGGGCGTGGGGGGGGCTCGTTGACCGTTATCGGCAACAAGCGCACACATCAGCGATGGCTGCCGGGCGTCACGGATTGGCTGTTGGAACGATCTTGCCGTGGACACAAGCGCAACGCCATTAATGTCTCTCGACGCCGTCGCGCTCGACACGGAGACAACCGGCCTCGATGCGAGGACCGCGAGAATTATCGAGATCGCTGTTCTGCGAATAAGAGGACTTAAAATTTCTTCCGACGGGACGCTGCGGCAGTTCATCAATCCGCAATGCGCCATCCCCGAATCTGCTTCGCAAGTTCATGGCCTAACCAGCAAGGATTTGCGTGGCGCTCCCGAGTTCCGCCACATCGTGGCGGCCCTCGAGGGTCGCATCGGTGATGCAGTCGTCATCGGGCATAATATCGGCTATGACCTTGCCGTCATCGATCGCGAATATGTGCGTGCCGGCCTCTCTTGGAAGGTTCCCCGATTTCTCGACGTACGCGCGCTCGCGCGTCTGGCCGATCCGCACTTGGCCGGCTATGGCTTGCGCGCTCTTTGTGACTGGCTCGGGGTCAGCATCATCGAGCGCCATCGGGCGTTCCCAGATGCTCTCGCCGCGGCCGAAGTCTTCTTAGGGCTTGTCCCTCGCCTTAGGGCCTGTGGAATTCGAACCCTCGCCGAGGCGGAATCGGCCTCGCGCGACCTTCCAGGAGAAAGTGGGTTATATGGCCTCGGTGGATGGATATCCCCGGCCCAAACCGTCGGTGCCGACACGGCCCGAGCCATCGCCGCAGTCGACAGCTATCCCTACCGCCACAGAGTCCGCGATGTGGAGTTTCATCCCCCGGTCTTTGTAGATCCGTCGTCCGACGTGAGCGAGGTTGCAAAGAGGCTCGCCGATCCTTCTTCCGGTGGATTGGCCATCGCGAAGTCAACCCGGGGGAAAGCTTGCTTTGTGACGGCCGCAGACCTTCTGGAAGCTGCAATCGCATCGAACGGCGACGCGTCATCGCTTCGCAACGTCAGACACCACCCATTGACCACTATCGCTGACGACGACTTTCTCTATCGCGCGCTCGGCAGAATGGCCCGTCTAAGCATTCCACATCTCGGCGTCGTGAATCGAAGCGGAGAGATCGTGGGCACGATCTCGGCCGATGACCTGCTTCGCCATCGTGTCACTTCGGCCCTAATGCTCGGAGACGAGATTGAAGCTGCACGGACGGTGTCGGATCTCGGCCATGCCTGGGCCAGGCTACCTAAGGTAGTGGCGACTTCGCTGCGCGAAGGGGTCGAGCCGACCGATATAGCGGCCATCATCGGCGCCGAGATCCGTACACTGACCGCAAAAGCAGTGGGCCTCGCCGTGAACCGTATGATTGTCGCCGGGAAGGGCGTGCCCCCCTGCCACTATGCTGTTTTCGTGCTGGGCTCGGCCGGTCGTGGCGATAGTCTCTTGAGTGCGGATCAGGACAATGCCCTCGTCTACGAGACGGGCGAGCCAGGCGGCAAGGAGGATGTGTGGTTCGCCGAGGCCGGCGCCCACGTCGCCGATATCTTGCACGAAGTTGGAATTCCCTATTGCGAGGGAGGCGTGATGGCCAAGAACCCCGGGTGCCGTCACAGCTTGGAGAATTGGAAAAAGGTGGTAGAGGGCTGGGTCGAACGGCCCGGTCCCAAAGAGGCGCTGGCATCCGACATCTTTTTCGATGCAGTACCGGTATACGGCGAGCTGGCACTTACCACCGACCTTATGGCCTACAGTTACGCGCGCGCGGAAGCCTCTCCTGCATTTGTCGCGGCGCTGGCCAGGTTCGCCAAGGATTGGCAGCCACCCTTCGGCATATTCGGCCGTCTGTTGACCGACCCCGACGGGCGTGTCGACCTGAAACAAAACGGACTGCTGCCGATAGTAACTGCGGCCCGGACGCTCGCGCTGAAACATGGCATTCGACCGACCTCGACCGTGACCCGGCTGACCGAGCTCAAAGATCGATCGCTAGCGGACGCGGATATGATCAACAAAGCGATTTCCGCGTTCACTGACATCGTTCGGGCAGTCCTCGCTCAGCAGGTCAAGGACTCTGACCACGGCATCAGCCTTTCTGCGCGGGTGGATATTGCTGCGATGGGCGCGGAGGAAAAGGAGGGCCTGACCAAGTCGATGCGCGCCATCAATGAGCTGATCAAAGCGACGCTTCGAACATGACGAGGTGATCGTAGGTATCATGGATGAGATTCGCCTGGCACGGCCCGACGACATCCCGCAGCTCGCGGCGCTGCTCGCGCAGCTCTTTGCGCAGGAAGCCGAGTTCACGCCAGCGCCTCAACGTCAGATCGAAGGCTTGCGTCGCATCGTCGGCGATGCCTCGGTTGGCCGGATCCTCGTCGCGGTCAACGCCGGCAAAGCCGTCGCCATGGTGAACCTGCTCTACACGGTGAGCACGGCGCTCGGAGGCCGAGTGGCGATCCTGGAGGATATGATCGTCGATCGCGATGCGCGTGGACGCGGACTGGGCTCGCGCCTCATGACCGAGGCGATATCGACATGTGAAACCGACGGCTGTCTGCGCATCACCCTGCTCACCGACGGCGACAATACCGCGGCTCAGCAATTCTATCGGCGCTTCGGCTTCGAGCGCTCGCCCATGGTGCCGCTGCGGCGCCCGCTCGCGGGGGCTTGAGACCGTTCGGGCCGAGACCTCACCCGCGTCGGCGTGCCAGAACACGTCCCTGCGGAGCTAACTCAATGCCGCCCACGCCGCTCCCTGACTGAGCCTCACTCCGACCCTTCATCGTTGAGAACGGTGGGTTGAGACAGGTGGGCCATCTCGCCAATTGTGGTGTCGGGCGTGACCGCCGCGTTGACCGGCTTGCGCTCGGTCTGCATGGCGGCGACTGCTTGTACGATGAGATCGTCTGGGGCGTCGTTGAGACAGGCAGCCGCCGCGCGCAAGGCAAAGCGCACCGAGTCATGGTGCATGTCATCCTTCGCCTTGACCGGAATCGCCAGGGCATGATGGCCTGCGGCCTTCACCGCGTCCGTGTATTCGAGCTCCTGCTGGAAGTTTGAGATCTTGTCCTGCGGATCGCCGACGATGAACACGCGCCGGTCCGGATCGCGCTCAATCGCGTCGATGTGGGCGTAGGGATCGTAGGCGATCCTGGAGATCTGGGCCCGGGTCAGGGGATGGCGCGACTTCGACTGCCCGGCGACTTCGAAGTTTACGAGTTCCAGGGCGCCGGACGCCAGGGCCGCGCACTTCACGCCGCGCAGGTGCAGCGACAGCAGTGAGGCGCCGATGATCGACCCGCGCGACTGACCAGCGAGCGCAATAGTATCTATGCCGAGCCGCTGCTTCAGCAGGCTGATGGCGGCTCCGAGGATCATAGTCTCGCGCTTCTCCATCCGCCTGCGGTGGTTGCCTGACGATCCCCACAAGCCAAGGCGCGCAACATCGATGAAGCGCACGTGCATCTGCTCGGAGAATTTCTGTAGGGATCGGCGCACAGACTGCGTGCGCTTCTGCGCGCTCGCCTCGTAGTCGGCAGCGTCGGCAAAGCCTTGTGAATCGCCATTGATCAGGAACACAGCCTCGCGCCGGTCTTCGTATCCCTTGGACGCAGTGTAGGCGACACACTCGCTACCGAGCTTGGTCGCCACGAAGACGCGGTTGGGAACGGACTCGCACAGATCCTGCGAGCTGGCCTCTTCAGTCAGGGCCGGCCCCGGTTGATAGGGGTGAGCCTCGTCGGCGCGCGCGGCGCCTGTCACGACCGTCGCCAAAAGCAGGGCGGGCGCCAATACCGCTCGATAAAGATGCATGACTTCCCCTCCGGACGTGAGCTGCCTTGGTCTAAGGGGCTCGGCCCGGGAATGCTGTTTCGCGGGGAACAGATAGACCGTCAGACGGGGCGTCGCGGGTCAGGCGGCAGCGCCGTCAGCTAGTCGGCGCGACGTCCCCGCGCCTCATGCGCAGCACGCCATAGACGGTGTGGCTCGACAGCGCGGTCGTGGCCTCCACCTCGGCCGTTGCGGCCTGTGGTATCCGACGGCGGACCGCTGCGATAGCGTTCGCCTTGACAGGCTCGGCGACATTGAATTTCAGGGCAACGGCGGGAGCCGGGCGGCTGACCTCCACCACCCATCCGAACGGCTTTGCGATCAATTCGGCCATGCTTCTCTGATACCAGCTCCGGTTAAATAACTGGTGCGCATTTCACCGTGGCCCATAGCCGGTCGAGCCATGCCGTGCATGACGGGCCATGGCCTTGCCCCATCCGGTTTTCACATTGCTGAGCCGTTCGCTCGACCGATTGGGCGTGACCGACCGTCGCCGCCGGCCGGCCGGTCAACTTAACGACAAAATCCTGCAGTGCCCTGGACAAATTCCGATTCGTGTTTGGAGCAGCGGAGCCTGTGCCGATCGAAAGATCAGGCGAAGACGAGCGGGCACAAGGAGGGAACAATGTCCCTGTCGAGAATTTCAACCGCGGCACTCGCGGCGGCCATGGCCATCGCCCCGGTGCAGGCAAGCCCCGTCTTCGTCGGGTCGGCGCCACACGCCAGCGGCGTGACGCATGCGCAATGGCATGGTCGCGGCTGGGGCTATGGCAGGGGCTGTGGTCGGGGTTGGGGCTATGGGCGCGGCTATGGCCGTGGCGGCTGGGGTGGCGCGTGGCCCTTCATCGGGTTCGGCGCTGCTGTCATCGCCGGCGCAATCATCGCCGACCAGGCTTACCGTCCGCACCCCGGACACTATTACGACGAAGGTCCCTACGACATTACGACGAAGGTCCCTACGACGGGCCTTACTATTATCCCACGGGCTTCCGCGGAGACCCGCGCGAGATCTGCCTGCAGAACTTCCGCACCTTCGAGTGGCGCACCGGCCTCTACACCACCTACTCCGGCCAGAAGCGACTGTGCCCCTACCTGAGGGATGTTGGGCCGCCGCCGGACGGGCCGCCGCCGGACGGACCGCCGCCCCCGCCGCCTCCTGATCGGGCGCCTTATTGAGCTATCGCAGCTTGTAGCAGTGCGGCTTGATGTGCGGCTCGCGCGTTGCGTCGTAGCCCGCTCGGCACTGGACCAGATACGTCTGGTCCGGATTACGGAACAGGACGAAAGTCGACCAGTTGTCGACGGCGCCGGTATAGCCCGCAATCTGCCATCCGGACTTTAGCAGCGCCTCGATTGTCGGCTCATCGTCAGCGGTCTGCGCCGACGCGCTGCAGGTTGCGGCGAGCAACACCGCAAACGCTGCGATGCCTGCGCGAAACGGCGAGCCGTTACGTCCCGATCTTGGGCACATGCGTAGCCTCCTCTGTTGAGGCGGCGGAGACGCGCAACCGGCCTTTAGCGTCACGCCGCGCGGTGCGTGCCCTCGTGGGCGTGCAACGCATCGAGGGCGAACGGCACACACTCGGTTGCAATCCGGTTCGGCCCCATGCCGCCGAGCGCCGCGCTCATGCGTCCCTCGCGCCCGAGCTCCTCATCGGCAAGGGCCACGAACAGCTTGTTCGGCACCGCAGTGTCGGACGAGCGGCGCAACGCGCCGGCGATGATCTCCTCGGGCGTATCGGGATTGATCGCACACAGCGTGATGAACGCCGCGGCGGTGGAGCGGCTCAAGCCTGCAAAGCAATGGATGAGCATCGGCTCCCGGCGGTCCCAGTCGCGCACGAACTGGACGAGCTTGTGGACGTGGTGCCGAGCCGGCGGTGTGGCATCGGGCCGCCCTTCGATGATGTCGTGCATCTCGAGCCAAAGGTGGCGCTCGGCCGTTACGGTTTTCGGCGTTGCCGGCCGGAAGTCGCAGTCGATGGCGCTTACGAGATGGCGCGCACCGGTCCGCTCGATCATCGCGGGGACGTGTCGAAGCGCGCAGACGTGGACGATGGGCGACTTTGAGGGCCGCATTGTTCGAACCTATTTGATGCGATTTGTTGTGCGGGCTTAGTGGCAGGTAATCGTGACGACTTCAAGAAGGACGCCTTGGTTCATTGCCATTAGCCACGTCAGCAAGTGCGCGCTTCAGCCCGAGTGCGCGCGCTGGAGCGCCGCGATGTCGAGCTTCTTCATCTGCAGCAGCGCCTTCATCACGCGATCGGCTT
>CAXMLT010000030.1:0-3212 GCA_964194245.1 uncultured Hyphomicrobium sp. | reverse complement strand
TTGTTGCCGATATTTGCGTCATCGGCGGCGGCCCGGGCGGCCTTTCGGTTGCGGCCGCCGGCGCCGCCTTCGGACGCAAGGTCGTGCTCGTCGAGCGCCACAAGATGGGCGGCGACTGCCTCAACTACGGCTGCATCCCGTCGAAGGCCCTGCTCGCCGCCGGCAAGCGCGCGCACGCCATGCGCACCGCGGCCGTGTTCGGCATCTCCGGTATCGATCCCGAAATCGATCCACGCGCGGTGCACAACCACGTGCACGGTGTCATCGCGGCGATAGCGCCCAACGACTCGGTTGAGCGCTTCACAGGGCTCGGCGTGCGCGTGATCCCGGCCGCCGCCCGCTTCATCGACAAGTCGACGGTCGTTGCCGGCGAATACCGCATCAAGGCGCGTCGCTTCGTGCTGGCGACCGGCTCTGCCCCGCTGGTACCGCCGATCCCCGGCCTCGACAGCGTCCCCTACTTCACCAACGAGACGATCTTCGACAACCAGCAGCGGCTGCACGATCTCATCGTCATCGGCGCGGGCCCGATCGGGCTCGAGCTGGCGCAGGCCCACCACCGGCTCGGCTCGCGCGTCACGGTGCTCGAAGCGGCGAAGGCGCTCGCCAACGAGGACCCGGAGCTGAGCAAGGTCGTGCTTGATCAGCTCGCGGCCGAGGGCATCAACATCCACGAGGGCACTACGGTCGATCGCATCGAATCGAGCCTCGGGCGCGTGCGAGTCCACGTCAGCCTCAACGGCCAGAAGCACGTCGTCGAAGGCAGCCACCTCCTGCTCGCGGCCGGCCGCAAGCCCACGACGTCGGACCTCGGGCTCGAGGCCGCCCGCATCCGCTACGACAACCGCGGGATCAAAGTGAACGCGGGCCTCAAGACGTCGAACCGCCGCGTATTCGCCATCGGCGACTGCACCGGCGGCGCCCAGTTCACCCACGTCGCCGACTATCACGCTGGGATCGTCATGCGCCGCATCCTGTTCCGGCAACCGGCGAAGGTCGATCCGAGCCTCCTGTCGCGCGTGACCTTCACCGATCCCGAGCTGGCCCACGCCGGCCTGTCGGAGACCGAGGCCGCAAAGTCGGCTGGCAAGATTAACGTGCTGCGCTGGCCCTATCACGAGAACGATCGGGCCCAGGCCGAGCACCAGACCGTCGGCCACATCAAGGTTGTGACGGCCAAGAGCGGCCGCATCCTCGGCGCGACCATCGTGGGGGCGCAAGCGGGCGAGCTCATCCAGATGTGGGCCCTGGCGATCTCGCAGAAGCTCAACATCAAGGCGATGACGACCTGGATTTCGCCCTTCCCCACGCTGAGTGAGATAAACAAAAGCGTCGCCGAGCGCTATTATGCGACCGCACCCAGCGATCCCACGGTGCGCAAGGTCATCGGTTTCCTCGCCCGCCTCGGCTAGGAGCCCGGCTGCGAGAGGAAACGCGTGCTCCGCGATAACAATAAGGAAGCGCGGCATTTACTGTCGGTTGCGGAGTTGCGGCGCCTGGCACTGCCCGGCTGGTCGCGGCTGCAGCGCTTCCGCTGGGGTGACGTGGGGCTGCCTGCGAAGCTGCTGCTGCTAACCGCTGCCTTCGTGATGCTGGCGGAAATCCTGATCTTCTTGCCGTCGGTCGCCAACTTCCGCCTGAGCTGGCTCGACGAGCGGCTGACGGCTGCCCAGCTTGCAACGCTTGCAGCCGAAGGGTTTCCCGGCGGCGACGTCCCCTCCGGCCTGCGCGCCGAGATGCTGCGCTCAGCCCAGGTAAAGGCGGTCGCCGCGCGCCGCAACGGCGTGCGCCGTCTCGTGCTGCCCGTCGATCCGCAGATGCACATCGACGCCTTCTACGATCTGCGCCACCGGCCCGCGAGCGCGTTCGGCGACATCGGCCTGCGGCTCGAGCAGATCGGCGACGCCATCGCGGTATTCTTCGCGCCCGACGGCCGCACCATCCGCGTCGTCGGCAGCAACGGCGACGACCCCGACGACCTCATCGAGATCGTGATGCCGGAAGCTCCGTTGAAGCAGGCGATGGAGGACTACGCGCTGAGCATCCTCGGCGTGTCGATCGTCATCTCGCTGGGCACCGCCGCGCTCGTCTATTTCGCGCTGAGCCGGCTGCTGGTGCGGCCGATGATGCGGATCACGCGCAACATGGTCAATTTCCGCCAGGACCCTGAGGACCCCTCGCGCGTCATGGTGCCGTCGGGCCGGCGCGACGAGATCGGCACCGCCGAGCACGAGCTGAGCGAGATGCAGAGCCAGCTTTCGGGCTTGCTCTTGCAGAAGACGCGGCTCGCGCAGCTCGGACTCGCCGTGAGCAAGATCAACCACGACCTGCGCGGCATGCTCGCGAACGCGCAGCTCCTGTCGGATCGCCTCACCGTCATCCCCGACCCGACCGTGCAGCGCTTTGCGCCCAAGCTCATCGCCTCGCTCGACCGCGCTATCAATTTCTGCAACGACACGCTGCGCTACGGGCGCGCGGAGGAGGCGGCTCCCCGTCGCGAGCTGCTGCTCCTGAAGCCGCTCGCCGAGGAGGTGGGAGACGCGCTTGGGCTGCCGCGCGAGGGCAGCATCGACTGGGTGCTCGACATCGGCGACACGCTGCGCATCGATGCCGACCGCGACCATCTGTTCCGCATCCTGAGCAACCTCGTGCGCAACGCGCTTGAAGCACTGGAGGGCCAACGCGAGCACGCCCCCGGTCACGTCCCGCACGGCGAGATCCGCATCAAGGCGTGGCGTGAGGGACGGCGCGTGTTCGTTGAGGTACGCGACAACGGCCCCGGCGTGCCGCAAAAGGCGCGCGACCATCTGTTCGAGGCGTTCACCGGCTCGCAGCGCAAGGGTGGCACCGGGCTCGGGCTTGCGATCGCCGCGGAGATCGTCGGCGTGCACGGCGGGCACCTGCAGCTCGTCGATTCTGAGACGGGTGCGGCGTTCCGGTTCGAGATCCCGGATCGCGGCACGCATCACGCAAGCCTTGAGGCCCCGGCGGTGCGGGACGACCGCGATGACGGGACGGTGGACGGCGGCGGGTAAGGCGGAGAGGCGCCGGTGGGCAACGGTGCAAGGATTGGCGGGGCTCGGGGCACCCCTTGCGCGCGGAAGCGCTACCCATTAGTAGTTGCGGGCTTCGGGATGGGCTTTTGCTCCCCGTTGGCCCTCTGCGGGCCGCATCAAACGCAGATAAGCGCCCGTAGCTCAGCTGGATAGAGC
>CAXMLT010000029.1:0-1511 GCA_964194245.1 uncultured Hyphomicrobium sp. | reverse complement strand
GGCTTGGGATTGAGCCGCTTGATCTCGGCGACGATCTCCATGAGCTCGTCCATGTCGACGCCGACCGCCTTGCGCAGCGCCGACAAATTATGGTTCGCGAGCAGATGCAGGTTGTCGAGCAACGCCGCGATCACGGGATCGAAGCGGTTCTGTTCCTTCAGTTGCAGCGCGAGGCATTCCTGCAGCGAGCGCGCGAACACGCCCGGCGGCTCGAGCGACTGCAGGCTCGCCAGCACGCGGTCGATCAGCTCTTGCGGCGCGCCGAGCTTCTCAGGGAGCGCAGAGAGGTCCGCCGGCAGGTATCCTGCGTCGTCCACCATATCGATGAGGTATTGGCCGATGAGCCGCTCGGCCGGCTCCTTCAAGACGAGCGGAAGCTGCTCGGAGAGATGCTGGCGCAGCGAGACGTCGTTGGCGACGAACGCCTCGAGGTTGACGTCGTCGTCGGAGAAGGAGCTGCGCTGGCGCAGGTTGGCCCAGCCCGAGGCGTTGTCGCCGCGGCCGCTACCGGCTTCAGCCGGAGCCGCATCGGGATAGACGTTGTCATAGTCGGTGTCGTAGGTGCTCTCGACATCGGCGACGGGCTTGCCGAGGTCGAGCCAGTTCTCCTCCTGCGCGGGTTGGGCCGCGGGCTCCTCCGGCTTGGCGAATTCGCCGTTCTCACTCTCGCTGCGCGTCGCGCTCTCGGTGCTCTCGTCCTGCTCCAGCAGCGGATTGCGCTCGAGCTCGGTCTCCACGTACTGCATCAGCTCGATGTTGGAGAGCTGCAAAAGGCGGATTGCCTGCTGCAGTTGGGGTGTCATCACCAACTGCTGGCCTTGTCTCAGCTCCAGCTTTGTCGAAAGTGCCATGCGCTAACCCTGGCATCCCGCAGACCGATGCAGTCGGTCTAAGTCAGCGCGCGTTAACGAACATGTCACCGAGGTACACTCGCCGCACGTCGTCATTGGCAATGATTTCCTCAGGCTTACCTTGTGTCAGAACCTGACCATCGTAGATGATGTAGGCCCGGTCGATGAGGCTCAACGTCTCGCGCACATTGTGATCGGTGATGAGGACGCCGATGCCGCGCTCGGTCAGGTGGCGCACCAGCTCCTGAATGTCGCCCACCGCGATGGGATCGATGCCCGCGAACGGCTCGTCGAGCAGCATGAACGAAGGGCCCGAGGCGAGCGCGCGCGCGATCTCGCAGCGCCGACGCTCGCCGCCCGACAGCGCGATCGACGGCGATTTGCGCAGATGCGTGATGCGAAATTCATCGAGCAGGCTGTCGAGCTTGATGCGGCGCTGCTTGGCGGAAGATTCGACGATCTCCAGCACCGCCATGATGTTCTGCTCGACCGTGAGCCCGCGGAAGATCGAGGCCTCCTGCGGGAGGTAGCCGATGCCGAGGCGGGCGCGGCGGTACATCGGCAAACGCGTCACGTCGGCGCCATCGATGGAGATGGTGCCTTCGTCCGCCGGCACGAGCCCGGTGATCATGTAGAACACGGTCGTCTTGCCGGCGCCGT
>CAXMLT010000028.1:0-3019 GCA_964194245.1 uncultured Hyphomicrobium sp. | reverse complement strand
ATGAAGGCGACGCCGCCCAGCATCTGCCAGGAGCGCGCACTCCAGTTCTCGGTCTTGAACCCGTGCGCGAGTTGCAGGATGCCGGCAATGACGAGGGCCGCCGCGATCCAGACCTCGGTTGTGAGCGTTGCCGTGACGACGCCGAGCGGCGTCGTCAGGATGAGGCCGCCGAACAGGATGAGGACAAGGCCGAGAGCGAGGAGCCAGCCCCAGCTCTGGTGCAGCCTGCCGCGCAGGTCCGTCGTCGCCATGGGATGCCTCCTGTTTGGCCGCCATACGCGCAAGCCAGTAAAGCGCGCCAGTAGCACGAAAGGTGCCTATTTTTTCCTAACCGCGGGCGACGCGCAGCACCTCGCGGGCCGCGGTTGCCCCCGCCAGAATGGCTCCCGTATAGCCTCCGCTCCCCGCATAGGCGGAGGCGAGATATAGCCCCGGAATCGCGGTTCTCGGCGATCGCTCCGACCCCTTCCAAATGGAGCCTTGCGGCGGCAGCGGCGCAAATCCGTAAACGGCACCTTGCGGGGCGTTGAGATAGGAGCTCATCGTGCTCGCGGTGCTGAATGTGCAAGCGACCACGTGCGCGGCGAAACCGGGAAACGCGCGGTCGATCGCCGCCGTTAGGGCGGCGCGCCAGAGCTTGCGCTTTGCGTCGTAGGCTTCGCGGTCCAGCCCGGTCCAGTTGCTTTCGCGGTCGACGCCGACGACGGACACGGGGTAGGGGGGGCCGCCGAGGCCGCTGTCGATCGCCGAGTAGTTGACCACGGCGATCGGCGGCATCGCCCCGCCCGGCGGGCCCGCAAGGATCGCGGCACTGCGGCGGTAGTCGGCAAGCGTCCGCATCCATTCGGGCAGCAGGAACGTCGAATAGGAGGCGAACCCGAGCTCTGCGGGAGGCACCGACAGACCGAACGTAGCGGAAAAGAGTGAGATCGACAGCGGGTGGCCGGCGTAGGGCGCGGAGAAGCGATCCCGCGCCGGGCTTGGCAGCATGTTGGCGACGTGCGCCGGCGCAGCGTTGCCGATGATAACGGGAGCGCGCACCTCGACGGGCTCGCCGCCTTCCTTTCGCTCGTGCACGACGCCGGCGGGACGGCCCGCGCTGTCGAGCAGGATGCCGCTCACCGTGCGGCGCAAGAGCAGCTCGCCTCCGGCTGCTTTGAGTGCTTTGGCAAGTGCATTGCTCAGGCGCTGCGAGCCGCCTTTGATGTAGCGGCCACCGCAACCCAGGTAGCCACCCTGCGCCACGGCAAACAGCACCCACCACAACGTGTCGGGGTCGTCGTGCCAATAGAGCATGTTGGCGGCGAGCGCGCATTTCACCGCCTCGTCGTCGCCGAATGCGCGTTGCAGCCGTTGCGCGAGTGATAGCCGCCATTCCGATAGCAGGGGCCCGAGCTTCCAGAGGGCCGCCAGACCCTCGAGCGGCTTGGCGAAGGCCTCGCGGCCCCGGCTCAATGTGCCGAGACCTCTGGAGATGCCTTCCATCTCTCGTAGCAGCGTGGTGATTCCCGCGCGCTGCGTTGGAAAGCGGTCGATCAGAACCTCTCGTGCCTTATCGGAGCCTTCCTGCAGGGCGAATGGGACTCCGACCGGCCCGCCGCGCACCTCGTATACCGATCCCGTCGGCACCCACGCCACCTTGTCGAGCACGCCGATCTGCGCGAGCACATGGTGCTTGGGGTCGGTGGCGTCTTGCGGATTGCTCGTCTCGTGCAGGGAGGCCTCGATAACGAGATCGCCCGATTTGTAGGTGGAAGCGGCGCCACCCACGCCGTAGTTGCGTTCGATGAGAAGCGTCTTGCGTCCAGCCTGCGCGGTCAGCGCCGCCGCCGTCAGTCCGCCAAGCCCCGCGCCGATGACGATGACGTCGTAGCGATCACTCATTCCCCGTCCTTGGATCTGACGCGAAATTGGCGCCGAGCTTTTTTATCAAGTTCTCGTCGAGATTCTCCACCGCGAGAGAGCGGGGCGCTGCGCGCGACTTAGGGCCGCCACGGCACTTCCTTCTCCGGCGTCTCGGACTCGTCCTTCTTCCCGGCGCGGTCGATCTCACGAACGATGGCGAAAAGCGCTTCCTTGACCCCGTGGCCGGACACCGCCGAGAGCTGAAGCGGCGTCTTCTTCGCGGCCTTCTTGAGCTCGGAGGCGCGCTCAGCCAGCGTCTCCGCGTCGAGCGCATCGCACTTCGACAGCGCGACGATCTCCTTTTTGCGATCGAGATCAGCACCGTAGGCTTTGAGCTCGCGGCGCACGGTGCGGTAGGCCTTCGCTACATTCTCCTCGGTGGCATCGACGAGGTGGAGCAGCACCTTTGTCCGCTCCACGTGGCCGAGGAAGCGTGTGCCGATGCCGGCCCCTTCGCTCGCGCCTTCGATGAGGCCCGGGATGTCGGCCAGCACGAAGTCCCTGTCGCCTGCGAGCACGACCCCGAGGTTGGGGTGCAACGTAGTGAAGGGGTAGGCGGCGATCTTGGGCTTGGCCGCGCTCACGGCGGCAAGGAATGTAGATTTGCCGGCGTTGGGCAGCCCGACGATGCCCGCGTCGGCAATGAGCTTGAGCCTGAGCCAGATGGTCAACTCCGCGGCTGGCAGGCCCGGGTTGGCGTGGCGTGGCGCCTGGTTGGTCGAGGATTTGAAATGCGCGTTGCCGAACCCGCCGTTGCCTCCCTTCGCCAACCGGGCGCGCTCACCGACCTTCGACAGATCCGCGAGCAGCGTCTCCTGGTCCTCGGCGAAGATCTGCGTGCCGGGCGGCACCTTGATGATGCAATCGGCGCCGTTCGCGCCTGCGCGGTTCTTGCCGGCGCCGTTACCGCCCTTCTTGGCCTTGAAGTGCTGCTGGTAGCGATAGTCGATCAGCGTGTTGAGATTGTCGACGCAGAGAGCCCATACGTCGCCGCCCTTGCCGCCGTCGCCGCCGTCGGGTCCGCCGAACTCGATGAACTTCTCGCGCCGGAAGCTGATCGAGCCGTCGCCGCCCGCGCCCGATGCTATGTAGATCTTGGCCTGGTCGAGAAACT
>CAXMLT010000027.1:0-5196 GCA_964194245.1 uncultured Hyphomicrobium sp. | reverse complement strand
CCGCCGAGATGCCGAAGTCGGCGTTCTCGGCCAACAGCCAGGGCAAGGTCGTGGCGGCCGACATCCTCGCGGAGCTTGCGGGCGCCGAGCACTTCCCGGCGCGGTTGCGCAATACCTGCTGGTCGCTGATCGCCCCCGAGGACAGCATCAAGATCGGCGCCAACTACGCCCCCGCCGAGAAGGATGGCAAGGCGTTCCTGGCGCCGAGCGAGCCGTTCGTATCGCAGAAGGGCGAAGCCGCCGAGGTGCGCAAGGCTAACTATGTAGAAAGCCTCGCCTGGTACCACGCGATCATCGCGGACGCCTTCAACGATACGACGGCGGCTTTGCCGAAGGGCTGAGGTAAGCACGACATGCGCACTCTGACGACCATCGCTTTGACCGCGGCGCTGAGCGCCGGTTGGCTCGCGAACACAGCACGCGCCGACGACATCGATGCGCTGTTCCTCGGCGGCTACTGGTGCGCGTGGGAGGACAAGACGAAGACGGAAGCGATCCCGCGCAACCGGACGTTCCTGCTCACGCGCCTGGTCGAGGCGACCGGCTCTGCTTCGGAGACCAACTTCACCGAGTTCCTAGTCGACGTGACGGGTGACATCCGCGGCCAGCGCATCCTCCTGCTGCAGAAGCAGAAGAACGCGGACGGCACGACCTGCAAAACCGACTGCATGGTCGCGCGGCGCATCGTCAACAAGGACCTCCTGGAGCACGGCGAGTGGAACGGCACCACCGGCGTCTTCAAGTCGGCCAACCCGCGCGAATACATCTACCGCTGCGAAAAGTGAGGGCAGGCGGGAGCCTCTGCTTCGCGGGCCGTGCTCCACTTCATCCCGGACGCTGCGCAGCAGCGATCCGGGACCGAGAAGGGACTCTGCGCAGCTCCATTGCTTTGTGCCATCCATTCGGTGTCTCCGACGATCCGCGCGACCTCGTGGAAGATCTCTCCCGCGTCGTTGAGGAGCTCGGCAGCATCGTGGTCAAGACGCTGGCCACTAAGCGTGTGGAGGCGATCTGACCAAATGGTCCCGGCTCACGCTGGGGCCATTTTTGTGCCGCTGATGAAGGCGAATAACCGGCGGCCCGAGCGCTGCGCCGCCGGTATCTACGGAGCGTTACTTGCTTACACCCGGTGCGTCCTTCATTTCCTTGTCGGAAAGACTACCGTCCATCGGTTTGGCATTTGGCATGTCGGTCTTCCCAGCGCCTTGAACGCCCGGCGAGTCGTTCATCACTTTTCCGGAAACGCTGTTGGTATCTGGCTTCGCTTTCGGCATGTCGGTCTTCCCGCCCATCGTCGTAGGCGAGTCATGCATTTCCTTACCCGAGATGCTGTTGTCGTTCGATTGGGCGAAGGCGAGCGGGGCGCTCGCCGCAAGGACGATGGCTGCAATGACGGTCATTTTCATGGGTATGCTCCATTTGGTTCGCCCCCCATGAGCGCTACGAGAACGTGTCAGCCGATGTTTCTCGTAAACCCAGAAACAAAAAGTCCGCCGTCCTGTAACAGCTTCCGACTTGAAACGATGACATAGGCAGCGCCTCCGGTGCCGGAGCTTGTGCGTGTCCGCCTCTGCGCCGCCGATGATGATGCGCATCAGGGGCGGCGACCGGCAGATGCGCACGCAAACAGGCAAGGCATCCGGTCCAGACGCCTCGCGGCGCCTGGACCGCCTGTCCTTACTTGCGCATCTGCATCGTCTTCACATCGGCGGCGGTGAGCGCCTTGCCGCCGATGCCCCAGTGACCGCTCGCGACCTCGTGCACGCGCACCCAGGTCACGCCGCGCATGGCTTCGCCTTCGATCTCGACCATGGCGTCCGTGATCTTGCTGATCATGGCCTGCTTCTGGCCCTTGTCGAAAACGCCTTCGATGAGCTGAACGTCGACCAATGGCATGAGTTTTCCTTTCGTATTGGCTTGGCAGCGGGAGGAGCCCCGCCACGTGCGGCCGACGTCGCACGGGCGTCGGCCAGCAGGCCAGTTCACGAACTGAATCGGGCCCGATACAGAAACTGAACTAGTCAGCCCATGGGAGAGGGGCTTAGGGTCCGCGGTGTCCTCAGAGTGCTGAAGGAGCGACCCGATGGCGAACGTCAGCTACAACCAGTTCTGCCCCGTGGCCATGGCGGCCGAAATCCTGTGCTCGCGCTGGACGCTGGTGCTCCTGCGCGAGCTCATCGTTGGATCGACGCGCTTCAACGAGCTGCGCCGCGGTGTGCCCAGGATGTCGCCCGCGTTGCTGTCGAAGCGCCTCAAGGACCTCGAGGCTGCGGGAATTGTGTCGCGCTCGGCGGTACGGGGCGAGCCGGAGGTATTCGAATATCGGCTCACCAAGGCGGGGCGCGACCTGCGCGCCGTGGTCGAGGCGGTTGGCGTTTGGGGGCACAGGTGGATCGAGACCGAGGCGTCGTTGAACAATCTCGATGCCAGTCTCCTGATGTGGGACATGCGGCGCAACATCGATCCCGAGCCGATGCCGCATCGCCGCAGCACGATCGAGGTCATCTTTTCCGACCAGCCGTCGGCGCGGCGCAAATGGTGGCTGATCGTGGAGCCCGGCAAGGAGGTCGATCTGTGCTCCGTCGACCCGGGCTTCGAGGTCGATCTCTATCTCGCGACCGACCTGCGCACGATGACCGAGATCTGGATGGGCTATACGTCAATCGCGCGCGCCAAGGAGAATGGACGGCTCACGGTCACCGGCAACCGCCAGCTCGAGGCCAAATTGAAATCGTGGCTCGGCCTCAGCCGCTTTGCCAAGGTCGAGAAGCTCGTCGCGTAGCGCCCAGGATACCCAGAGATACAAACGATGCTCGAGCTGAGACCCACGTGCGAGCACTGCAACCGCGCTCTGCCGCCGCAATCGACGGAGGCGCGCATCTGCTCCTACGAGTGTACGTTCTGCGCATCCTGCGTCGATACCGTACTGGGCAACGTCTGCCCCAACTGCGGGGGCGGGTTTACTCCGCGGCCGATCCGGCCGGCGACGAACTGGAAGGGTGACAACTTCCTCGGCAAGGACCCGGCCAGCACCCGCGTCCGGCACAGGCCGGTGGATGCCGCCGCACACGCGAAGTTTGCGGCCGATCTCCGGCGCGTTCTGCCCGAGGCGCGCTGACGGCAATGCCTAGTTGGACGTCGGCTGTGGCATAGGCACGGGTGCCGTCGGACGTAGCGCACCGGCTGGGCCTTGAGCCTGAGGGGCGAGGGGGGCTTGCGTAGCCGGAACGGGGAACGTCGGGGCTGATGGTATGGGGACGTGGCCGGGATCGCCCTGGGCCAACACGGAGGTTGCGCCAGGGACGCTGAGCACCAGAGCCGCAGTTAACGCGACTGCGTTACGGGCCGAACCGAAGAAAAATCTCGCCATGAAGATCGTGCCTCGCAATGTTGCAGGATGCAGCGACTAGAATTTGAGCCGCACCAATGGCGACAGCCCATAGAAGCCTGACGTCATTGCGACTTCAAGGCGCGCGTGCGGCACCGTCCGGCGGCCTTGATAGCGAGGCAAAATAGGCGGCGAGCGCCGCGATCTGCTTCTCGTCGAGCGACTTCGCCACCGACACCATCACCGGATTGGTGCGGCGCCCCTCGCGAAAGGCGTGCAGCAGATCCGTCAGCTCGGTGGCAGGCCTGCCCGCGAGGCGGGGAATGCCGCTCTCCTTGCCCTGGCCGGCATCGGCGCCGTGGCAGGCAGTGCACTCCTGCGAGAGATGGCGGCCGTAAGGTAGTTGCGAGCCGGTCTCCTCCGCCGCAGCAGAAGCCGGCACCAGCGCCGCAAGAACGATCGCCAAGGTCGCCCTTCTCGGCATCACGCGGTTATTCCCCCACCCGGCCTTGCCGCTTGTGCACCTGCGAAAGCTCGACATTGCAGGGGCGCGGCCTATCTATTGACGCAGCAACCCGATATGGCGAGGTTGGATGCCGAACGCCGGTTCCCGCCGGGTGCTGTCGGTCCGCTTCCCCCATTGGGACCGATCGCAAGCCCACGTTGAGCTTAACGCCAAGGAAACGTGGCACAACTAGGTTGTCGGCGAGTTTTCGCGCGCCCTGGCACGGCCTCTCGGAGGCACTAGAAGCATGGTCGAGTTCCTATTCTGCGTGCTGGTGCTGGCGGGCGTAATAGCGCTCGGCATGCGCAAGGCTCCGCTATGGGTGTGGTCCGGCTCGCTCGCCGTCGCTGCGCTCATCTGGCAATCGACCAGTGTGCATGGCTCGATGGCGCTGTTCGGTTTTCTGTTGTGGGCGTTCGCCATCGCCTTCGGGCTGCTCGCGGTGCCGGCGATCCGGCGTGCGGCGCTGATTGCGCCGGCGTTCAAGTTCGTCAAAGGCACGTTGCCGAAGGTCTCCGACACCGAGACGCAGGCGCTCGTAGCCGGCACCGTCGGCTTCGACGCGGAGCTGTTCTCGGGCACGCCCGACTGGGACAAGCTGCGCTCGATCGCGCCGATTGTGCTGACCCCGGAAGAGCAGGCGTTCCTCGACGGGCCGACGCAAGATCTTTGCCGCATGATCGACGACTGGCAGGTGCGTCATGCGAACCGCGAGGTGCCGCAGCCCATCTGGGACTTCCTGAAGAAGCACGGCTTCCTCGGCATGCTGATCTCCAAGGAGCATGGCGGGCTCGGCTTCTCGGCACAGGCGCAGTCGCTCATCATCGGCAAGGTCGCCTCGCGCTCGCCCGACGTCGTCACCATCGTCATGGTGCCGAACTCGCTCGGCCCGGGTGAGCTGATCGAGAAGTACGGCACCGAGCACCAGAAGGAATATTACCTGCCGCGGCTCGCCAAGGGCGAGGAGATCCCGTGCTTCGCGCTAACCGGCCCAACCTCGGGATCGGACGCGGCGACGATGCGCGACATTGGCATCGTCACGCGCGGCGACCACGACGACGCCATCGGCATCCGGCTGTCGTGGGAGAAGCGCTACATCACGCTCGGCCCCAACGCGACGCTGCTCGGGCTCGCCTTCCGACTGTTCGACCCGGAGAACATCCTCGGCAAGGGCGAGAACCTCGGGATTACGGTGGCGCTGATCCCGAGGACGCACCCGGGCGTGCACATCGGTCGGCGGCACCTGCCCTCGGGCGCCGCGTTCCCCAATGGCCCCAACTGGGGCAAGGACGTCGTCATCCCCATTGATTGGGTGATCGGCGGCCAGGCGATGGTCGGCCAGGGCTGGCGCATGCTGATGGAG
>CAXMLT010000026.1:0-3358 GCA_964194245.1 uncultured Hyphomicrobium sp. | reverse complement strand
GGAGGAAAGTCCGGGCTCCATGGAGACACGGTGGCGGCTAACGGCCGCCGGGGGCGACCCCAGGGAAAGTGCCACAGAAAGCAAACCGCCTCGGCTTGCCGAGGTAAGGGTGAAAGGGTGCGGTAAGAGCGCACCGCGCCGGCGGCAACGTCGGCGGCAGGGCAAACCCCACCGGGAGCAAGATCAAATAGGGGTGGCCGGGTGCGCGCGAAAGCGCGGCGCCAGGTCCGTCTTCAGGCCCGCCACCCGGGTTGATTGCTCGAGGCGCTCAGCAATGGGCGTCCCAGACGAATGGCCGTCGCGGAGAGGCATCTCTCCAGACAGAACCCGGCTTACAGGCCGGCTGGTATTTATCCCCCGCGCCGGGTGAGCCGACCGGCGGCCGCCAGAACTGTCGCAATTGCGACCCAAAAAAGCGCAATCATTAAGCGCATAGAAATTTCCATTTAAAAAGTATCTAGAAAATACGGCATTCAGCCTCCAATTCCGAAGCTCCGCAAATAGAATTTGCATTGAACGACACGTTTTCGGGCACTCCGAGAGCGCGCGTTAACCATAAAAATGTGTTGCGGTAAAAGCGGTTACGGCACGCAAGGTCGCGGTAAACATTGGGGCCTAGCGTCGGTTGCGCGAGGGTTCATGGAGATCGACATGCGCAAGCAGTTAACGGCAATCATTGGCGCTGCGGCGGGCTTGGCGGCCCTGACTGCGAGTGCGGGTCCCGCCGCCGCCTGGCACAGCTATCGCTGGTATGCGGACTACGCGCCGCTCTATCCGCGCGTCTATTACGGGCCGCCCGTCGTGTACGTCGTTCCGCCGGCCTACGCTTACTATCCGCGGCCGCTCTACCGCGCCTGTTGCGGCACCGTGTACGGCCCCGCCGGCACCTACTATCCGCGCGCCGTCTACTACCCCCGCGCAGTCTATTACGGCTACGGCTATGCGGCCGGTTACGGCTACGGCCGCCGCTGCTGCAGGTAAGAGCTACTTCACATCAAACGCGTTTGCCCGCGACGAGCCAGGCCGGATCGAACCATCGGTCCGCCTCGCCGTCGTAGGGCAGCCGCGTGATGTCCCAGTGCTGGATGTAGCGGGCGTAGACGTCCCACACGGGCGGGCCGCCGCCGATGAAGACGACGCGGCCGGGAAATTGGGCGAGCGTCGCTTCGGGATCCATACGCGAGCGCAGCTCGACCACCGTCATGTATTGGCGCTCGTATTCTGGAACGGCGCGCGCGGTGCGCGGGCCGGCGAGCAGCACATGGCCGTGCGTCACGCGGAAGAAATTAGCGACGTCCTCCCGGTACTCGGGGCCTTTGTGACCCTCCCACGGCAAGTGCCCGTTGAGGCCGAGCTGGCCGCGCTGGCCGATGGCGCACATCGAGCGCACGTATGGCATCGAGCGATCCTTCGAATGACGGGGCTGAAACGCCGGAATCAGGAATAGTGCCGCCGGTTCCGGCCGGTTTGCTCAATGGCCGAGGAACGGCAGTAGCGTCGATAGCAGGGCGCCGGGCACCTCGTCCTGCGGAAGATGATTGCACTTGTTGAGAATGGCGAGCTGCGCGTTGGGCAGCACGCGCGCGAGCCGGCGCCCCGTCGCCACTGGCACGATGCGATCGCGGCGGCACCAGACGATGAGCGTCGGCTGCTCGATCCGGCGGTAGGCAAGGCCCATTTTCGGCCCGTTCGAGTCAATGATCGATTGGCCGGTGGCGATGAAGGCATGGCGGCTGCCGAGATCATAGAACGGTGCCGCGTAGCCGCGCACGTCACTCTCAGGGACAACGCGGCCTGGCGCGCTGACGAGCCTCAGCATCATGCGCGTCATGAATTCGGGCGGCGTGACTGCCATCGCCATGTAGGGCAGCCCCGGCACGCTGAAGAACCAGTCGCCGTCGGAGAGATCTTGCTGCAACGCCGGTGTATCCATGACGACGAGGCGCGCGATTACGCCTGGCTCGCCCGCCAAGTCGCGCGCCGTCCGCAGGGCGACGACGCCGCCGAACGAATGACCGACGAGGATGACGCCGCTTAATCCGCGCTTGCGGATGAAGGCCGAGACGAGGGCCGCTTGGTCGGCTGCGGAATAGTGCTCGTCGAACGGCTTATCGGATTGCCCGAAGCCTTTGAGGTCGAGCGCGATCACATGATGCGAGCGCGCCAGCGTCGCCACCACGTGGCGCCAGGTGAAGAGCGATCCGCCGAGGCCGTGCAGGAGGATCAGCGGCGGACCATCGCCGGACTCCTCGGCGTAAAGCGCGGTGACGGGGCGGCCCGGAACCTCGAGCGCGATTCGATAGCCGGCGCCCGCCCACGCAGCGCTCGAGAGCATGTCGAAGCACGCAAGGAGCAGGCCTGCGAGAATCGTCGAACGCACACGCCAAACCATGCTGCCGATTGAACTCTGAACCCGCCGCATCCGCTAGCGGCTCGATCGCATCGCCTTGGGCGAGTTTGAGCCGCCAGGTGGCAATCCGGCCACCGGCCCTTTTAGCCGGCGAAATGCGGGTCTGTGGAGCGGATTTGCTGGGGTGCTGAACCAAGTCGGCGCGGCAGCCCACGAGATTTGGTTAACAGACCATTGACGACCAGTATTTCCCATGTCATCCCATAGATGCCCGTCCGCACCGGGCAGGGTACGTGGCAGGGCGCCGGACCTCGAAAGAAAGAGGGCCGAGGCCCCGAGCGACCGCCACGGCCCGTCGGTGCGACGGAACCTTTCGAGGGCGAGCTTGCCCGCGAGCGTGACGTTGGTCGTAGTGCGCGAGGCTTTGAGGGGATGGAGCGCTTTGTCTCGACATTCACCAACAAAATCGACGCCAAAGGCCGGGTCTCGATCCCAGCCCCGTTCCGCGCTGTGCTCGAGCGCGATGGCTATGCACATGCCAGCGCCGGAGGCATCTACTGCTACCCCGCGCTCGAGGCTCCTGCTCTCGATGCAGGCGGCGAGAGACTTGCAAAAAAGATCGACGGGCTTCTCTCGGGCCTGCCGGATTATTCGGACGAGCGCGACGAACTCTCTGTCGCGCTCTATGGCGACGTTCAGGTCCTCACGCTCGATGGGGACGGTCGCATCAGCCTTCCTGAGAACCTTCGCGCGCACGCAGGCCTCACAACCCAGGTCACGTTTGTCGGCCTGGGTGACAAGTTTCAGATGTGGGAGCCAGGCCGCTTCGCCGACCGGCGTGAGCGCGCGCGCGAAAAGGTCCACCACACTCGCAAGCTCTTCGGCGCGGGGAACCGTCTCTCCCACTCGGAGGACGACGGTGACGAGGGAGCACGGGGATGATGGTGCGGCGAGGACCGCCAGGGGCTACACCCACTGAGCCGGAGACCGCCCGCCACATCCCCGTGC
>CAXMLT010000025.1:0-1623 GCA_964194245.1 uncultured Hyphomicrobium sp. | reverse complement strand
GGACTCGGAGGGCGCGCATCGTTACCGCGAGCGCGTAAGCCTTCAAGGCGGCAGGATCGCGTTCGCCAAGTCGGGCGGCATCAAGGACCGCGGTCGCGACCACTTTGCGCATACGTTGGGAGTGAGGGTCGGAATCTAATTTGAGCTCGCGACAAGCTTCATCGTAAGCTTGCTGAAAAAGCGCTAGCTCGTCCGGCCCAAAGATACCGCTAAACTCTCGGAACGGAGACACGAGAAGCTCTCCCCATCGTGCGCGATGACGCCGGATGACAGGTCGGATGAAATGGCATCGGCCGGGCTCACGGACCGGGTAACGAACCATACCAACACCCTAAGTCGGTGTCGGTAATATATATTACCAACGCGGAGCTTCTTTCAGGGATAGGTTTTGGGAAGATGGAATGCAATCCGCTGCCGTACGAGCTGGTAGCATTCGCAAGAAGTCTGGATGAGGCCCTGACGATCGCAAATAGTGACCTGGCCCCGCCCACGCTCAATCAACCCTGCCTTCTCCAGCTCTCTGGCAAGATTGGTAATAGTTGGCCTCTGACAACCCAGCATCTCGGCCATCAGATCCTGGCCGATAGGCAGCACGTTGTCGTCGCTGCGGTCGCGCATCATCAACAGCCACCGAGCTAGCCGTTCCTTGAGGCTATGAGCCCCGTTGCATGCGACTGAAACAAGAACTTGTTCAAGAAACGCTTGAACGTAAGCGTTGGTGAGGTGGCGGAATGCTGGGATCGTTCGCATAGCTCGCGTGAACGCCGCGCGCGACATCTTTGCGGCGCTGCCGGGGATTTGGACCAAGAAGCGAACAGAAGATACCTTAGCGCCCAAGATGGCTTGCACGCCCGTGCAACCCTCCCGCCCGATGGTTGCCATCTCGATGGCGCTGCCGTCGGCGTAGACAGCCAACACTGAGATGACGCCACGGTCGGGAAAGAACACATGATCGAGCGCACTATCGGCCTCCATCAGAACCTGCTTGGCGTGGCAGGGGGTGCGTTCTAGATCCGAAGAAAGCCGCTTAAGATCGCGCGCTGGCAGAGCGAGCAATAGACGGTTCCGGGGGAAATCTGTTGAGGTGCTCATGGGCTTAAAACTGCAACGGGCTTGCGTGAGTTGCACTCGGGCGCCATTAAACAGGCCGCGCCATGAAGACCACCGACGCCAAATTGGGGGCGACCTATACGCGAGCCGCCTCGCGCCCTGTGTGCCCGGCAATATTGCCTTAAGTTTTCCGGCGCAGCCTGCTTCTTCAGGATACGGACGAGTGAAGCGAGATGCCTGTTACTGTGCGCGGGGCCGGCAACGGATGGGTTGTTGAGGCTGACGGAGAGCTGATCGGAACCGCAAAGACAAAGGCTGAGGCCCAGGTGCTTGCGGACCAATGCACTACCCAACGGAAATGGGTCGCGAGTTGGCGCTTCGGTTCGCCGCCTGTCGATGCGGACTGACTAGAGATTGAACAGAACCATGGTTGACTTTACGCAGCGTGCACGCTGCGCTTCCCGCGCGTGCGGCCGCAAGGCCGAACCGCATGGAACCCAATTCGCCGACTGACCTCTACTCCACGTCAGCGGCGATGGCCCGAAGCTCTATGACAAGCGGGGCTTCGGGCCA
>CAXMLT010000024.1:0-2893 GCA_964194245.1 uncultured Hyphomicrobium sp. | reverse complement strand
GCGTCTCCTTGAAGTTGGCGTCGATGTAGACATCGTGCAGCGGCACCAGGCTCGCGAGCCGCTGGCCCGGCTGCACATAGTCACCGCCCTGCACCGCGCGATTGCCGATGACACCCTCGAAGGGCGCACGGATCACGGTGAACGACAGATCGCGATCGGCCTTGGCGAGCGCCGTCTGGAACTGCTTGAGGGTTCGCTCCGCCTCCTGCTGCTGCGCCTTCAGCACGGCAACGTTCGCTTGCGCCGCGGTCACACCGGCTTCGGCACCTTGCACGGCGGCGACGGACTGATCGCGGTTTGCCTGCGCCTGCTCGAGCGCCTGGCGGCTCGCGAACTCGTGCCCGGCGAGGGACTGCTGACGCGCGAGCTCGAGCTCGGCGCGGGTCGCGCCCGCCTTAGCGGAGGCGAGCTGCGCGTTCGCCTGCGCGACGCCGGACTCCTGCACCGCAATCTGCTTGCCGATGCGCTCGATGGTCGCCTGCTCGATCGCGACGTTGTCGCGCGCCGTTTCGGCAGCGAGTGTGTAGTCGCCGTCGTCGATGCGCGCGATGACATCGCCCGCCTTCACCTCGGCGTTGTCGGTGACGTCGACGGAAGCGAGGTATCCAGGGATCTTGGCCGCGAGCGTTGCGGTGTGGGCGCCGACGTAGGCATCGTCGGTGGTCTGGAGGAAACGGCCGACGGTCCACCAATAGTGGCCGTACCAGGAGCCGAGCGCGAAGACGAGCACCGCCCCGAGGCCGAGAAGGAGCTTGCGGCTGGAACGCCGCTTCCCCTGCGGCGCGGCAGCGGCCGGCGCGGCGGGGTCCGCGATGGACGGCACCTCGGCCGGCTGGTCGGCAGTATCGGGGGCGCGGGCAGCGATCGCGTCGGAGGCGGCGGGCGCCTCGCGCACGAGTCGCGGCGCACCGGCTGCGGCGGTCGCCGGAGCCGACGTCCCTTTGGGTTGTAAGGCCTCCGTCCCCTCGACCGCTCGCAAAGCGTTGCTGTTGCGATGCCCGAACATTTGGCTCTCCCGAAAAAGTCCCCGAAAACTATCGCCAACGGCTTTGACTGAACCGTTCGGTCAAAACTTGACGTAGCTCGCCGGTTCCACTATGTCAATAGCGACCGAACCGTTCGGTCAAATTGTAGCAATTCAGCCCACCCAAAAGGCAGGCAATGACCACAGCCCCCGCCCCGCGCCCGTTTGTAGGCCCCGTCGGCGAGGAAAACGCCAAGCGGCGCCAGATCATCGCAGGCGCGAGGGCGCTGTTTCTGGCCCAGGGCTTCGACGCCGCCAGCATGGACGCGATCGCGCGCAAAGCCGGCGTGTCGAAGGGCACGCTCTACGTCTATTTCGAGAGCAAGGAGCAGCTGTTTGAGGCCATCGTCGAGGACGAGCGCGGCGCGCAGGCAGAGCAGATCTTCGCGCTCGACGCGGACAACCACGACGCTGCCGCCGTATTGACCAACCTCGGCATCGCCTACGCCCGCTTCCTGTGCCAGCCGGCGGCCGCGTCCGCGCTCCGCACAGTCATCGCCATCGCCGAGCGTATGCCGGAGCTCGGGCGCAAGTTCTATGAGTTCGGTCCCCTGTGCGGCATCGAGCGGCTCGCGGCCTACCTCAAGGCCCAGCGCGAGGCTGGCGTACTCGCGGTAGATGATTGCGAGGTCGCCGCCGCGCAGTTCCTCGACTCCTGCCAGTCGACGATGTTCAAGCCCGTGATGTTCGGCTCCGGCGTCGCGCCGACGGAGGATCGCATCCGGCACGTCGTCGGCACCGCCGTGCGCACGTTCCTCGCAGCTTATAAGGCCCGCTAGAACGAGCGACGCCACCGGGCGGCCAAAGGCCGGCGGCGTCGCTTTGCTTCAGTGCGCGTATTCGAAGGGCGGCATCGCCTTCAAGACGTCCTTTCTGGCACCCGCCAGCATGAGCTTGCCGCCGGCGATCTCGAACTGGTTGACCGGGATCGCCACGTCGTGCTTGCCCACGTTGAGGAAGCCGCCGGCACCGACGATGGCGTAGGAGACGGCCTTGTCCGGCGCGACGATGATGTCGTCGACGCTGCCCACCTTCTCATCCTTGTCGTTGTAGACGGTCTGGCCGAGGATCTGGTGCTTGGCGCTCCAGCCCTTGGTGACGATGCTCAATTCCGCCACGGCGACGCCGAGCGGGGTCTGGCCAGCGACCTCAGCGACGCTTGCGCCCGTGATGTAGACGATGGCGCCGACCGAAGTCAGCGCGGAGAGAACTTTCCGGTTCATGGATTCGCAATGAAGGATGCGCGCCACCCGTCGGCGGCGCGCTCCGCTTTCGAGCGTGAGCGCTACTGCGCCGTATCGGCGTCGATGCGCGCGGCGATCGCCTCGACCGCAGCGCGCTCGGCCTCGTCGATCGCGGCAGCCGCCAGCTCGATCGAGCCGGCGGCATAGTCCTCGGCCACATCGGCGTAGGCTGAGAGCTTTTTCACCTCGTGCTGGGCTTTCCAGCCGGCGATCTTCTCGGCCGTCGCGGACTTCTTCTCCTCGACCCAGGCCTTGGCCTTGGCTTCGGCCGCCTGCACCTTGGCACGCTGGTCTTTGGCGCGGTTCTCGAGCGCGGCGAGCTGGGCCTTGGCCTCGAGCTTGGCCTTCTCGGTCGCGCTCTTCGCGCCGGCGTTCAGATCCTTGATGCGCTTTTCCACGCCATCGAGCTTGGCGCGCAGCTCCTTGCAAAATCCGTCGATCTTCTCGTTCATGACAATCTCCTGGGGTTAGGCATGTGTGCATTCGAGCGGCGCGAACCTCGCTCACGCAGCGAAGCGCTTCCAGGTTTGCTCAGGCCAGAAGGAGGTTCATTTCGGCCACTCGGCGCGCTCGACCGCCGAGGGTCGCCGGCCCCTAAATCCGCCGCGTCAATTGTGCCGGCGGG
>CAXMLT010000023.1:0-5736 GCA_964194245.1 uncultured Hyphomicrobium sp. | reverse complement strand
CCGGCACGCACGGCAAGACGACGACGACCTCGCTCATTGCCCACGTCTTCACCGAGAGCAAATACGATCCGACCGTGATCTCCGGCGGCATCATCAACCAATGGGGATCGAATGCACGCCTCGGCAAGGGCCAGTGGATGATCGTCGAGGCCGACGAGAGCGATGGCACCTTCGTGCGCCTGCCGACCGAGATCGGCATCGTGACCAACATCGATCCTGAGCACCTCGACCACTTCGGCTCGATCGAGAACATGCACCGGGAGTTCGAGACCTTCTTCCGCAATATTCCCTTCTACGGCCTCGCCGTCACCTGCATCGACCATCCGGTCGCGCGCGACATGATCGAGCGGCTGGAATTGCGCCGCGACGGCCGCCGGCTGCTGACCTACGGCACCACGCGCGGGGCCGATCTCCAGTTGCGCGGGCTGCGCTACGAGCGCGGCTCCATCGTCATCGACGCGGAGCTTGGCGCGCGCGTGCGCGGAGGTGCGCGTGCGATCCGCGGCTTGACGGTGCCGATCCTCGGCCAGCACAACGCTTTGAACACGCTCGCCGCTATTGCCGCCTGCAGCGAGGCCGGCCTCTCGGACGAGGCGATCCGCGCGACGCTCGCCACGTTCACCGGTGTCAAGCGCCGCTTCGAGCTCACCGGTACCTGGAACGACGCGGCGATCTACGACGACTATGGCCATCACCCGGCGGAGATCGCGGCCGTGCTCGCGGCCGCGCGCCCGGGTGTGCGCGGACGGCTCATCGCCGTGTTCGAGCCTCACCGCTACACGCGCGTGCACGATCTCTTCGGCGAGTTCTGTGCCTGCTTCCGCGACGCCGACAGCGTCATCGTTGCACCGCTCTACTCAGCCGGCGAGCCACCCATCGACGGCATCGACCACCACTACATCGCCGAAGGCATCCGCACCGCGGGGCACCCTGCGGTCGCCTCCATCGAAAGCCCGCGCGACCTCGTTCCGCTCCTGCGCCGCACGCTGCGGCCGGGCGATACGGTCGTGTGTCTCGGCGCCGGCACTTCGACCGAGTGGGCGCATGCGCTTCCCGATTGGCTCGGCAACAATGACCAGGAACCGAGACGCGCCGGCGGCGCGCACTAGCGCGTTCTAAATGCGCCGGGGAGGCGCCCGTTGACGTTTCCTGACCTCACCGCCGACCTCAAGGTGAAGCTGCCCGACTTGAAGGGCCGGCTCGCCGCCAACGTGCCGTTGGCGGACATCACCTGGTTCCGCGTCGGCGGCCCCGCGCAGGTGCTGTTCACTCCCGCCGACGAGGCTGACCTCGCCTACTTCCTCAAGCATGCGCCGAGCGATTTTCCGGTGACCGTCGTCGGGCTCGGCTCCAACCTGCTGGTGCGTGACGGCGGCGTCCCCGGCATCGTGATCCGCTTGGGCCGCGGCTTCGGCAACGTCGCCGGCGAGCCCGGCAGTCGCGTCCGCGCCGGCACCGCCGTGCCCGACGTGAAGGTCGCGCGCGCAGCAGCCGATGCGGGTATCGCTGGGCTCGCGTTCTATCGCGGCATCCCCGGCTCCGTAGGCGGCGCCCTGCGCATGAATGCCGGGGCGCACGGCCGCGAGACGAAGGACGTTCTCATCGGTGCCCGCGCCGTCGACCGGAAGGGCAACGTGCACGAGCTCTCGCTCGCCGACATGGGCTTCACCTACCGCCACTCGGACGTGCCTGAAGATTTCATCCTCACCGAGGCGCTCTACCAAGGGATGCCCGGCGAGCCCGCCGCGATTCTGCGCGAGATGGACGAGGTCGCCGACTATCGCGAGAAGAACCAGCCGATCCGCGAGCGCACCGGCGGCTCGACCTTCAAGAACCCGCCGGGAAATAGCGCCTGGAAGCTGATCGACGAGGCCGGCTGCCGGGGCCTGCGTGTCGGCGGAGCCAAGGTCTCCGACATGCACTGCAACTTCCTTATCAACGAGCGCGGCGCCACGGGCGAAGACATCGAGCGGCTCGGTGAGACCATACGCGCGCGGGTGAAGGCGCGCACGGGCATCATGCTGCAGTGGGAGATCATCCGCTTAGGGCTTCCGTTGCCCGGCTGCGCCACGGGCGAAGCGCTCGCGGAGGCGGCGTTCTCATGATCGGTCAGGTCGGTATCGGGAAAGCGCCCGAGCGCACGCGCGAGCATGTGGCCGTGCTGATGGGCGGTCTTTCCGCCGAGCGCGAGGTGAGCCTGCGGTCGGGCGCCGCCGTTGGTGCCGCACTCGCCAGCGAGGGCTATCGCGTCACCCCACTCGACGTTGGCCGCGACGTGGCCGCGAAGCTCGCCGAGATTAAGCCCGACGTGTGCTTCAACGCGCTGCACGGCCGCTTCGGCGAGGACGGCTGTATCCAGGGTGTGCTCGAATGCGCCGGCATCCCCTACACGCACTCGGGCGTGCTCTCGTCCGCACTCGCCATGCACAAGGAGCGGGCGAAGGACGTCATGGGTCCGGCTGGCGTGCCTGTCGCCGACGCCGAGGTGGTGACACGCCGGCAGGCGCTCGAGCGCCACGTGCTGGAGCCGCCGTATGTCGTGAAGCCGGTGGCGGAGGGGTCGAGCGTAGGCGTGGTGATCGTGCTGCAGGGCGCCAACCGCCCGCCGGAGCTGATCGGCCAGGGTGGCACCCCCGACGATATCGTCATGGTCGAGCGCTACATCCCGGGCCGCGAGCTCACCTGTGCGGTCATCGGCGACTTCGTCAGCGACGTGATCGAGATCGTGCCGCTCAAGGGCCTCGCCTTCTACGATTACGAGGCCAAATACGCCGCCGGTGGCTCCAAGCATGTGCTTCCGGCCGAAATTTCACCCGATGTTTACCAATTGGTCCGGAAATACACGTTGGCCGCCTGCCGGGCGCTTGGCTGTCGTGGCGCGGCGCGGGCGGACTTTCGCTACGACGACAGGGCCGATGGGGCGGGCGAGTTGATCTGCCTTGAAGTGAATACCCAGCCGGGGATGACGGAAACTTCTTTGGTACCCGAGCTGGCACAACATGCGGGCTGGTCGTTCGGCGAGCTCGTGCGCTTTTTGGTCGAGGATGCGAGTTGCAACAGGTAGGGGGCGTTGCTGAATCCTCGTGGCGGGTGCAACACGCACCAGCGCCCAACCCCCCCGCGGCCCCACCCAACGATCTTCAAAGCCACCCCTCCGCTCGTGCCGCAGCTTCCCTGGGCCCCCTCCCGCCTTCGCCGTTGGCCCGCCGACTGATGCGCCGGCGCGCGCTTGGCCGCAAGCTTGGTCTAGCGGTATTTGCTGCGCTTTCCGGTGCGCTTGCCTTCTCGCTGCTCACCGACGCCGGGCGCCAGACGCGGGAAGCCATGTCGCTGCTGCCCGAGGCCGATCAGGTGCTGTTCTGGACCGGCCTGCGCATCGACCAGGTCGCCTTGAGCGGCCAGCGCTTCACCCCCGATTCCGATATCTTCGACGCGCTCGATCTCGCCAACGCGCGCTCGCTCCTTACCTTCCACAGCAACGCCGCGCGGGGGCGCATCGAGGCGCTGCCGTGGATCGAGACGGCGAGCATCACGCGCGAGATCCCGGGCGCGCTGGAAATCCGAGTCACCGAGCGCAAACCGACAGCCCTGTGGCTGCACGAGGGGCGGGAGATTCTCATCGATTCAACGGGCCGCGTTCTCTCGGCCTTGAAGCACGGCACGCGCGTGAAGCTGCCGCGTATTGCCGGCGAAGGCGCGCCCGAGCATGCCCAGGCGCTGCTCGAGCTGCTCGCCCGCTATCCCGGCGTCGCCGAGCGCTTCGAGGTTGCCGAGCGCGTCGGCGGCCGGCGCTGGTCACTGCGCTTTAGGAATGGGGTCAGGGTGGAGCTCGGCGTCGACCGCGAGGCGGTTGCCTTCGCCGCGCTGTCGTCGTCGGAGGACCTCGGCAAGCTGCTCGACGGCCACGATCTGATCATCGACCTGCGCACACGCGGCCGCATCACTGTGCGCGCCGCGGGCCCCGAGGCCAGCGCGCAGACCGCATCCAACACGCAAAGCTAGGGGTCCAGAAATTGACGATGCTGAGCCGCGAACGACCCGAAGGCAGGAACGCCGCCATCGTCGGCCTGCTCGATATCGGCACGAGCAAGATCGCCTGCCTCATCGCTGCGCTGGAGCCCGCCGAGGGGCAGCCGTCGGGCGCCCGCGCCAAGGTGCTGGGCGTCGGGCACATGCGCTCGAAGGGTTTGAAGGGCGGCGTCATCACCGATCTCGCCGAGTCGGAGGCCGCCATCCGCGCGACCATCGCCCAGGCCGAGCGCATGGCGCACGTGACGCTCGAGGAGGTGTTCGTATCGGTGTCCTGTGGACGGCTGCAGTCGTCGAATTTCACGGCCACCGCAGACATCGAGGGTGGCGTCGTGCGGGCTGAGGACATCGACCGGCTGATGGCGGCCGCACGCTCCTATGCCGAGCGCGACGGCCGGACGCTGATACATCTCAACCGCATCGGCTTCCGTCTCGACGGCGTCTCCGGCAGCAAGGATCCGCGCGGCATGGCGGCCGAGCGTCTCGCAGCCGACCTGCACACGGTCGCCGCGGACGAGGGCCCGGTTCGCAACCTCCTGCTCGTGGTCGACCGCTGCTATCTGTCGGTGCGCGCGCTCGTCGCCGCGCCCTACGCCAGCGCCATTGCCGCCACCAGCGAGGAGGAGCGGCGCCTCGGGGTCACCTGCATCGATATCGGCGGAGGCACGGCCGGCGTCGCGGCGTTCGCCGAGGGCCATTTCATCCACGCGGCGACGGTCCCTATGGGCGGCCACCACATCACCCACGACATCGCGCACGCATTGCAGACGCCACTTGCAGAGGCCGAGCGAATCAAGACGTTGTATGGCACAATGATCCCCGCTCAATCGGACGAGCACGAGGTGTTTTCCTTTGCGCTCGCGGGCGAGGAGGAAGGCGCCCGAGGCCCTGCGACGAAGGCGCAGCTTTCGGGCATCATCCGCCCGCGGGTCGCCAACATCCTCGGTCTAGTGCGCGAGCGGATGGAGCAGGCGGGTGTCAGTGCCTACGCCGGGGAGCGCGTGGTGCTCACCGGTGGTTCGAGCGGGCTCGTCGGGCTCGGGGAGTTTGCCGCCAACACGCTTGGCCGGCCCGTTCGGGTTGCCAGGCCCCACCAGGTTGGCGGGTTGCCGCAGGGCGTGACCAGTCCGGCGTTCTCGACGGTAGCGGGTCTTCTTGCCGTGGCTGCGGCCGGGGGCGAGCAGACTGGAGCGTACGGGGGCGCCGAGGGCGCGGGTTATTTGGGTCGCGTCGGGCAATGGCTCAAGGCCGGTTTCGGTTGATCGGGCCTCAAGAAGTCGAAGGCGCATCCGCCCGGCGCCAGGAGCGGGAGAGGCCGAATGCCTGAAGTTCTCGGTCGAGCGGCTGATAGGAGCGCGCGGGCACGATGAGCATCAAGCTGCAGCTCCCCAAGCTCATGGATCTGAAGCCGCGGATCACCGTCCTCGGTGTCGGCGGCGCTGGGTGCAACGCCATCAACAACATGATCGCCGCGGGGCTGGAAGGCGTCGATTTCGTCGTCGCCAACACGGACGCGCAGGCGCTTGCCACTTCGAGCGCGGAGCACCGTCTGCAGCTCGGCGTCAACCTGACTGAAGGGCTCGGCGCAGGCTCGCGCCCCGAGATCGGCGAGGCGGCGGCCGAGGAGGCGATCGACGAGATCCGTACGCAGATCGCCGGTTCGCACATGGTCTTCATCGCCGCCGGCATGGGCGGCGGCACCGGCAC
>CAXMLT010000022.1:0-4129 GCA_964194245.1 uncultured Hyphomicrobium sp. | reverse complement strand
AGATGTGTATAAGAGACAGAGGTTATACGGGCCGAATTCGCGGAGAACGACCGGGCGCAAACTGAAAGCGCAACGCAGGGCTTTCTCAAGGGCGTGCTCAAAGGCAGCACTGTTATTGGCGCGACCATCGTAGGTGCACATGCCGGCGAGCTGATTCTACCCTGGGTTCTTGCCGTGTCGAAAGGCTTGAAGATCGGCGATCTTGCCAACATCATCGCGCCGTATCCGACGCTGAGCGAGATCTCCAAGCGGGCCGCCGGAAGCTACTACACGCCGACGCTGTTCTCGCCGCGCACGCGGGCGGTTGTTAGGTTCCTCGGAATTTTCGGATGAACTGGAAACGCCTCCTTCCGTTTGCCGTGTTGGTGCTCTTGATAGGCGCCGCGTTTGCCTTCCGTATCGATCGATATCTGACGCTCGACGCGTTGCGCGACAACCGAGCCGCCCTCCTTGCGTTTGTCCAAGCTAACGGGGTTCTCGCTGCATGTGCCTTCGTAGTGGTCTATGCAGCGGTCGTTGCGCTATCGGTTCCGGGCGCTGCCATCATGACGCTTGCGGGCGGCTTTCTATTTGGCATCGTGCTTGGCGCTTCCCTGACAGTGATCGGCGCGACCCTCGGTGCAACGCTCCTCTTTCTGATCGCGCGCTCTGCTGCGGGTGATTTCCTGCGCCAACGTGCCGGACCATTTCTGGCGCGCATGTCCGACGGCTTCAGCAAGGACGCCTTCTTCTATCTGCTGTTCCTGCGCCTGGTGCCCGCCTTCCCCTTTTGGGCGGTGAACTTGGCGCCGGCGCTGTTGGGGATGCGGCTTGCGCCGTTCGTCGTCGCGACCGCGTTGGGGATCATTCCGGGCACCGTCGTTTACACGGCGTTCGGCGCCAGCCTTGGTCAGGTGTTCGACGCCGGCGGCCAGGTCGACCTCAAGACCGTTTTCAGCCCGACGCTGATCGCGGCTTTGATCGGCCTTGGACTGCTGGCGCTAGCCCCCGTTGTCGTGAAACGGTTCCGGGAGAAGCGCGCGTGACGCTTTCGGTCGTCATACCGACCCTCAACGCCGCGGCAACGCTTTCGGCCACCTTGGCCTCGCTCGATGGAGCGGATGAGATTGTCATCGCGGATGGAGGATCGACCGATCGCACACGCGACATCGCTCACGGCTCGGGCGCTAAGCTTGTAAAGTCATCATGCGGGCGCGGACGCCAACTGGCAACGGGCGCGATGGAAGCGAAGGGCGATTGGCTCCTGTTCCTGCACGCCGACACCACGCTCGAACCTGGTTGGCAGGTGGCTGTCGATAGGTACATGGCGGATACCGCAAACCGATGCCGAGCGGCGGCATTTCGTTTCGCGCTTGACGATGTTTCACCGCAGGCAAGACGCTTGGAGCGTATGGTTGCCTGGCGAGCGAACGCCCTGGCGCTGCCGTACGGAGATCAGGGACTTTTGATCAACCGCGAATTCTACGTCTCATTGGGAGGATTTCGCGCGCTGCCGCTGATGGAAGACGTTGATCTCGTCCGCCGTATCGGCCGTCGCCGTCTCCTCATCTTGCCAATTTCGGCGCGCACCTCTGCCGCTCGATGGCGGTCGCATGGCTGGACGGCGCGCAGCCTCCGCAACGTTACGTGCTTATCCCTCTACTATCTCGGCGTGCCTCTGCGTCTGCTCCATCGGCTGTATGGTTGAGCATTGTGTTAGCCCGTCACCTCGTTATTTTCGCGCGCTACCCGCGCTTCGGCGTCGGCAAGAGCCGCCTCGCCGCGGGAGCCGGGTGGGGAACGGCCTGGCGTTTCCAGCGCGTGATGCTTTCGACGCTGCTGCAGCGGTTGGGCCGTGATCCACGGTGGACGACGTGGCTCGCCGTCACGCCTGATCGTTCGGGACCGTGGCCGCGGCAAATCGGAATTCGGCCGCAAGGCAATGGCGATTTGGGACAGCGCATGACACGCGTGGTCGAACGGCTTGGTCCAGGCCCAGTTGTAATCGTCGGGACCGACAGTCCGCGACTGCGGGCGGATCACGTATCGCGCGCGTTTTCTGCCCTCGGCAAATACGACGCGGTATTCGGGCCGGCGAACGACGGTGGATATTGGATGGTCGGGCTGCGGCGCCGTCCTCGGTTCATCAACCCGTTTCGAGCGGTCCGCTGGTCGAGCGAGCATGCGCTGGAGGATACTCTGGCAAACCTCGATGGCCATGCCGTTGCTCTTCTCGATCGCATGGACGACGTTGATGACGTCGAAAGTCTCACGCGCATACGGAATTGGGATGTGTGTCATGCCCCTCGTTACGGCTAGGCCGATCTCGGAGTATCCGTGGTACGCTCGGCTTTTCTTCTGGAAGCAGAGGCAAACGTACGGCCGCGTGCTTGATCCAGGACTGCTGTGGGCCCGCTCGCCGAAGGTCTTTGTCGCACTCGCGTTGCTGTACGGCGCACTCGATAGGCGTTCTTCGCCATTGTCGCCGGCACTGCGCTCCTTGGTGACGGTGCGCGTATCTCAGATCAACCACTGCGCTTTCTGCGTCGACATCAACTCGGCGACGCTGGTCAAGCGCGGCGTTTCCTTGAAAAGATTGCAGCTCTCGGTGTATGGCGAGACAGCAGGCTGTTCGACGCCGAGGAGCGCGTCGCGCTGGAGTACGCCGAGGCGATGACGGTGCCGCAGCCGGGCGTCTCTGACAACCTCCGGCGCAGGCTGAAAACACTCTGGCCTGATGACACGATCGTCGAGCTGACGGCACTCATCGCGTTTCAGAACATGTCGTCGAAATTCAATGCGGCGTTGGACGTGCCTTCGCAGGGATTCTGCATTCCGCCGGGTCGCCCCGCTGCGAGCCAAGACCATGGCGGGAAAAGCAGCCTTCATTAAGTTCAAACCGGGAGATCGGGGTATGCAGCAGGAAATCGTCCAAGAATACTACGGCAAGATCTTGCGAGGATCCGACGACCTCAAGACGAAGGCGTGCTGCACACCAGACAGCATGCCCGAGCACGTCAAGGCACTCCTCAAGAACGTGCACGGCGATGTGCTCGCCAAGTATTACGGCTGCGGTCTCGTTGTCCCGGAGTTGCTCGCGGGACGACGCGTGCTCGATCTGGGTTGCGGCTCGGGCCGCGATGTTTACGCACTCGCGCAGCTTGTGGGCCCAGAGGGCGACGTCGTCGGTGTTGACATGACGCCCGAACAGCTCGATACGGCGCGCCGGCACATCGGCTGGCACATGGAGCGCTTCGGACACAGCCGCGCCAACGTCACGTTCCTGCAGGGCTTTATCGAGACGCTCGGGTCGTTGGGCCTCGATAAGGAGACGTTCGACGTCGTCATATCGAACTGCGTCGTCAATCTCTCGATCGATAAGCTTGCCGTATTGAAGGGCGTCTTCGATCTGCTGAAACTGGGCGGCGAGTTCTATTTTGCCGACGTCTATGCCGACCGGCGGCTGGCTAAGGAGGTGCGCGACGATCCCGTGGTTTACGGCGAATGCCTGGGCGGTGCGCTCTACTGGAACGATTTCCTGCGGCTAGCGAAACAGGCAGGCTTCGGCGATCCGCGACTGGTGACGAGCCGCCTGATCGAGATCACCGATCCCGATGTGAGCCAGAAGGTCGGGGCTGCAAAGTTCTATTCAGCCACCTACCGCCTCTTCAAGATTGCCGAGCTTGAGACCGCGTGCGAGGACTACGGTCAGGCAGTCATCTACAAAGGCGGCATCCCGGAAGCGCCGCATACATTCAATCTCGACGGCCATCACGCAATTGAAAAAAATCGCGTGTTCCCGGTCTGCGGCAATACCTGGCACATGCTGCACCAGACCCGCTTTGCCGATCATTTTGATTTCATCGGAAACTTCGGGACGCATTACGGCATATATCCGGGATGCGGCACGAACATACCGTTCGCGGCGGGCGGCCCGACCAGCACGGACGGCGGGAGCTGCTGCTGAACCGCTCAAGATCGCATACGCTCATTCCATTGAGCTCTCGATTGCCGGGGACGATATCAGCCAGCGTACCGCCAGAAGCGCGCACACCGCGCCGACGAGCTGTGCCGCGATGAAAAGGGGCACGTCCTCGAGCCTGATGCCGGCGAACGTGTCTGAAAATGCGCGGGCCAGCGTCACGGCGGG
>CAXMLT010000021.1:0-12273 GCA_964194245.1 uncultured Hyphomicrobium sp. | reverse complement strand
GGCGATCGGGCTATCGACCGGCGGCTACGCCATCCTCGAGAGCCGCGGTGAGATCGGTCCGCGTGTCTGGGGCATGCCGGCCGGCTTCACGATTGGCGCACTCGGCGCGCTCGTCGGATTGGCGGCCATCATCGCCATCATGCGCGAGGGGCGTCCGCTGCGCCGGCTGTCTGCATCGGTCGCGCTGTTCGCCGAACGCGCCGTGCCCGATCCCGTGGAGCCGTCCGGTGCGCCGGAGATCCGACGGCTGATCCGCGCCGTTAACGAGATGCAGGAGCGGATTGCCGCCCTCGTCAAAGGCCGCACGATCCTGCTCGGCTCCATCTCGCACGACGTGAAGACGTTTCTCACGCGGCTGCGGCTGCGCGTCGAGACGATCCCCGATGCCGAGCAGCGCGAGCGCGCCGTGCGCGACCTCGACGGCATGACGGCCCTGGTGGAGGACGCGATTGCGCTGGCGCGCGGGGCGGCAGTATCGGAGCGGCGCGAGGACGTGGATATTGCTGCGCTGCTGCGCGAGGAGATCGGCGCGCGCGCAGATGCGTGTGCGAGCCTTGGCGCGGTCCCATCGGGTTCCTTCGCCGTGCGCGGGGATGCCATGGCGCTGCGACGACTCTCCACGAACCTCATCGACAACGCGCTGCGCTATGGCGCTGCAGCCAAGGTCGCGGTCGAGCGCGCAGGATCGCACGTCGTCGTGCTCGTCGATGACGATGGCCCGGGCATCCCGGCGCTCGAACGTGCCGCCGTGTTCGAGCCCTTCTATCGCATCGAAGGCTCGCGCAACCGCGACACCGGCGGCGCCGGTCTGGGGCTAGCCATCGCGCGGGCGATCACGGAGGCGCACGGCGGCAGGATCAGCGCCGAGGCGGGCCCTGGTGGCGGCGCGCGCATCCGAGTCGAGCTGCCGGTCGCCGCGGTGTAACACTACGGTCATGGACAAGCGCGCAGCCGCCATCGATGATGCGCCGCGCTTGAGGTCGAAGGGTGGGGGACCCCGTGACCAACGAGAAGGACGCCCGGGGCATCGACCTCGACATCAAGGATGCCATCGAGGGGCACGAGCGTTTTCGCCAGCAGTTCGAGCGCGACCGCGCCTTCTACAAGAGCTTGGCGCAGAAGCAGCAGAAGCCGCGCCTCCTCTGGATCGGATGCGCCGACAGCCGCGTGGTGCCCGCGCAGATCACCAGCGCCGACCCGGGCGAGCTGTTCGAGATTCGCAACGTCGCCAACGTGGTGCCACCGGCCGACGCCGCCGACGATGCGGTCGGTGCGGCGATCGAGTACGGCGTCGGCCATCTCGGCATCGACGACATCGTGGTCTGCGGCCATACGCATTGCGGGGGCATCAAGGCGCTGCTCGAGCCGATCCCGCCCGACCGCGAGGCGCACCTTGGCCGCTGGGTGGAGTTCACGCGCCCCGCCCACCAGCTCATCGCGGCTGCACGCGTGCCGGAAGCGGAGGCTCTCACCGCGACCATCAAGGCGCACGTCCAGTTCCAGCTCGACAACCTGATGACCTACGACATCGTGCGCGCGGGCGTGGCGGCGGGTCGGCTGAACATCCACGGCTGGCTCTACGACATGGAGACAGGTCACCTTACGGCCTACGATCCGGGCGATGGCTCGTGGCGCGGATTGCTCGAGATGGCGGGAACCGAAGCCGCGGCCGGCACGTAGAGATGGCGGGCCGCAGGGGCCACTCGTAGCGGCCAACTGTTGCCATGAGCCCGTGGCAAGCTCGAATCAGCTATCTTCGGGCGTCAGCAAGCGGAGAGAATAGCCATGGCTGACAAGACCATATTGGTGGTGCCGGGAAAGAAGCTGCAGGTGCCGCGCCTCTTGAAGCGCGCGTTGCTTGTGGCGGGCTCTGTCGCGCTTACGGCCGCGCTGGTGCTGGCGATCGTCGTGAGCAACGGCTTCCTGACCACCCGCGGTCGCGTGCTGCAGGGTTGGGACGCCTGGATCGGCTTCATAAACCGCCCCGACATCCTGGCGACGATGATCCTCACCTCCATCGTTACGGTGCTGTTTGTCTATTGGCACCGCGACCAGGAGCGGAAGTAGGCTTTCGTCAAACCGTCATCCTGCTGGAAGGGTGAACGTGGCCGTTGGTAACTTCCCGCCTGCCAACGCTTTCCGCGTGCCTTGCGCCCCCGTTTGGTCATATTGCGAGGCAACATGCCCTCTTGGGGGTGCGGGCCATGCACGGCATTGTTGGCTTTGGTGCGCGCCGGTTGGGCAAATCCATCGGGCGTGCATCCCTCTGCCGGCATCCCGCTGGGCCCTTCCCACGATCACGGATCAACAGATGAACCCCACCGACCTGACGCATGAAGCCATCGGCGCCGCGACGACGCCAGGGGGCTTCTCGTTCCTCGAGCTGTTTCTGAATGCCTCGTTCGTCGTGCAGTTCGTGATGGCGGGCCTGATGCTAGCCTCCATCTGGTCGTGGGCCATCGTGGTGGAGAAGTTCTTCGCCTTCCGGCGCGCACGCGCCGAGTCCGATCGCTTCGAACACATGTTCTGGTCGGGGCAGTCGCTCGATGAGCTCTACACCGCGCTGTCGCGTACCAAGCCCATCACCATGGCGGCGCTGTTCGTGGCCGCGATGCGCGAGTGGAAGCGGTCGGTGGAAGGTAACATCCGCGCGCTCGGCGGCATCCAGTTGCGCGTCGAGAAGGTGATGGACGTCACCATCAGTCGCGAGATGGAGCGCCTCGACCGCCGACTGCTGTTCCTCGCCACCGTCGGCGCCACCGCGCCCTTCGTCGGCCTGTTCGGCACGGTGTGGGGCATCATGACTAGCTTCCAGGCGATCGCGCTGTCGAAGAACACCAACCTCGCAGTTGTGGCGCCCGGCATCGCGGAGGCGCTGTTTGCGACCGCGCTCGGCCTGCTCGCCGCCATCCCCGCGGTCATCTTCTACAACAAGTATTCTGCCGACAGCCAAGCGATCAGCCACCGGCTGGAGGCGTTCGCGGACGAGTTCGCCGCCATCGTTTCGCGGCAGATCGACGTCAGAACTTGAGTCGCCTTCGTATTTGGGAAAGCTCTAGGGCTTAAAGGGAACCATGGCTGCGAGCATCAGGGCGACACCTCAGGCTGCAGGCCGCCGCCGGCGATCGCGCCGCCACATGCCCATGTCCGAGATCAACGTCACGCCCATGGTCGACGTGATGCTCGTGCTGCTGATCATCTTCATGGTCGCTGCGCCGCTGTTGCAGGTCGGCGTGCCGATCGAGCTGCCCGAGGCCAAGGGCAAGCAGCTGCAGTCGAGCAAGGAGCCGCTCGCCATCACGGTGAAATCCGACGGCACCGTCTACATCGGCGAGACGCAGGTGCCGCTCGATGAGGTCGCGCCCAAGCTCAAGGCGATCGCCAAGAACGGCTACGATGAGCAGATATTCGTGCGCGGCGACAAGGGCGTCACCTATGGCATCGTCATGCGTGTCATGGGCCGCATCAGCGCCGGCGGATTCCACAAGGTCTCCCTCGTCACGGAAGTGGAGGATGGAGGCTAGTGCGATGATCGCGAAATTCGCCATCATCATCTGCAAGGTTGCGAGCGAATTTCGCGATCTGAATCGCACTAGCAAATCCATGTTTCTGGTATCCCTTGTGATGCCGAAGTTCGCTCTCGGCCCCAGCCGCGAACTCTGGCGAACTTCGACATCGGGATACTAGGCGTGTACCGCGGGTTCCTAACCTCGTTCATCGGCCATGCCTTGCTGCTCGGCTGGGCCCTCATCTCGATCCATCGCACGCCCGAACTCACGCCCGAGACCGTTGCGATCGAGGCGACGCTCATCACGCCGTCGGAGCTCACGCGCCTGAAGCAGGGCGATCCCGAGTCCAAGGTCGCCGAGGCGAAAGCCAAGGAGGAGGAGAAGCCCGACCTCTCCAAGAAGGAAGCCGAGAAGCCTAAGCCCGTCACCGAGCCGCCTCCTGCGGCTACGCCGCCGCCTGAACCGCCGAAGGCTGAGGAGCCGAAGCCCGAGCCCCCGAAGGCGGAAGAGCCGAAGAAGGATGCTATCGCGGACAAGCTCGCGGCCTTGCCGCCGCCGCCCCCCGAGCCGGCTCCTACGCCCGGCCCCACGCCCGACGACAAGCAGAAGCTCGAGGAGAAGCTCGAGCAGGAGAGGAAGGCCGAGGAGCTGAAGAAGGCGGAAGAGAAAAAGAAGGCGGAGGAGAAGAAGGCCGAAGACAAGAAAAAAGCCGAAGAGAAGAAGAAGGCCGACGAAAAAAAGAAGAAGCTCGCCGAAGCCAAAAAGAAGTTCGACGCCGACAAAATCGCGGCACTGATCGACAAGTCGCCGGACAAGCGCGGCGCGCCGCGGTCGGCCGTGCAGCCGACGAAGCCCACCGACTACACCGGGCCGACGGCGGGCGAGCGTCAGGGCCACGACACCGTCCTGTCGGCGCGCGAGCAGGATCTGTTGAAGTCCATGATCAACTCGCAGCTACAGCCATGCGCGAAGATGCCGGGCGGGGGTGGTGGCACCGATACGCCGGTCGTGAACGTGCGCTTCCAATTGCGCCAAGACGGCTCGCTCGACGGCGAGCCGGTGCTGGTCGCGCCGCAGAGCTCGCCGCTCTACTCGATTGCGGCGGACGCCTCCATCCGTGCCATCAAGCAATGCGCACCGTTCCAGTTGCCGGCGGACAAGTACGGCGCCTGGAGCACGGTCACGTGGGAGTTCGATTGGCCGGTCATCTTAGGGCTGGTGCAACGATGATCTTGATCGGGCGTCGACCGGAAGCGAAGGTTTGAACCATGCGAGACGACACTTTGAGACACTCTAGCTTTCGCTCTGCGCCGTTGGCCGCGCTGCTGTGGCTGCTGATCGCCGCGCCAGCGTTCGCGCAGCGCCCCGACGACAGCTACAAGGGACCGACACAAGGCGGCGGCCTCGACAGCCAGCTGCGAGGGATGTCGCCTGCGCCAACGACGCCAGGGCCGCGTGCGCGCGATGCGACGCCAGCTCCCGGCGGCGGGTTGCAGGGGCGGCAAACGCAAGGCACGATCGCGCCGATTCCGATCGCTATTCCGGTCTTCCTCGGGCCCGATCCCAAGCTCGCGGCCGACGTCGCCGACGTCATCACCGCCGACCTCGATCATTCGGGTCTGTTCCGGCCGCTCGACCGCGCCTCGTTCCTCGATCAGGTGCGCGACGTGAACGCTGCGCCGCGCTTTCCCGACTGGCGCTCGATCCAAGCCGACGCGCTTGTCGTCGGCAACGTCGGCCAGGGCCCCGACGGCCGCATCATCGCCGAGTTCCGCCTGTGGGACGTAGCCGCGGGGCGCCAGCTCGCGGGCCAACGCTTCGCGACGAGCGGACAGAACTGGCGCCGCGTTGGCCACATCATCGCCGATCAGGTCTATCAGCAACTCACTGGTGAGAAGGGCTATTTCGACACCCACGTCGTCTTCGTCGACGAGACCGGGACAAAGCAGCAGCGCGTCAAGCGGCTCGCGATCATGGACCAGGACGGCCAGAACATCCGGCTTCTGAGCAAGGGACAGGAGCTCGTGCTTACGCCGCGCTTCTCTCCGACAAATCAGGAAATCACCTTCATGTCGTACGCGGGCGACCAGCCGCGCGTGTTCCTGTTGAACCTCGACACGGGCCAGCGCGAGACCGTCGGCGAATTTCCCGGCATGACGTTCGCGCCGCGGTTCTCTCCTGACGGCCAGCGCGTGATCATGAGTCTGCAGAACGGCGGCAACTCGGCGATCTACGAGATGGATCTGCGCAGCAAGCAGCGGCGGCAGCTCACGCCGGGCAATGCGATCGACACGAGCCCCAGCTACTCGCCCGACAGCCGCCAGATCGCATTCGAGACCGACCGCGACGGCACGCAGGAGATCTACGTGATGAACTCCGACGGCTCCAATCCGCACCGAATCAGCGGAGGCGACGGCCGCTACGCGACGCCCGTCTGGTCGCCGCGCGGTGACTACATCGCCTTTACCAAGCAACTCGGTGGCCGCTTCCTCATCGGCGTCATGCGGCCGGACGGCTCAGGCGAGCGCGTGTTGACCGAAGGCTTCCACAACGAGGGGCCGACCTGGGCGCCGAACGGCCGCGTTATCATGTTCTTCCGAGAATCGCCGGGGGCTGAGGGCGGTCCGCGAATCTTTTCGATCGATCTCACGGGCTACAACGAGCGCGCGATTCCGACCCCGTCGTTTGCCTCGGACCCGGCGTGGTCGCCGCTGCTAAATTGAAACCCAAGTGGAACACGATATCCTCCGCCGGGCTCGGGGGAGCTCGCGGGGGTATCAGTTTTCAGCGTGTTTTCATGCCCTTCAGAGTTACACTGCGACTACACACAAGTGTTCGCGGAGGCCTTGGAAAGGCGTTGCATTTTCGCACCTACCGGCTTGGAAAACTGAGGGATAACTGCCTCTGTTCTTGATCATCGGATGCAGCGCCAGTACGCCATTACATGGCTAGTGCCGAAGAAGCATCAGGAGATGATACCATGCAGGGTGTGAAGGGGCTGATCGTTCTGTCAGCAGTCGTTGCGGCCGTCGCTCTGGGCGCGTGCCGCCGTGAAGAGCCGGCGCCGTTGAAACTGGGCGCCATGCCTGCCGCCACGCAGCCCGCTCGCTAAGAGCAGGCGGCAAGGCCAGGACAACATAGGAGAAAATGCTATGAAGAGTGCAATCGTACTCGCCGTCGTCGTCGCTGCTGTTGCTCTTGGCGCTTGCCGTCGTGAAGAGCCTGCTCCGCTGAAGCTCGGCGTGACCGTTCCGGTCGCTGGGCAGACTCGCTAACGGTACAGCCAACTCAACATTCAGGAGATTACGATGAAGGGGGCCATCCTTATTGCGACTGTGGTCGCTGCTGTTGCTCTCGGCGCTTGCCGGCGTGAAGAGCCTGCTCCGCTGAAGCTCGGCGCTGACGTTCCGGCCGCTACACAGCCGGCTCGGTAACTCGACTACCGCGTTTCCTCCTTGGTTCGCCAAGGAGGCCAGATATCAGGACCGAGGTGCCGACGCTCAGGCGTCCACCTCGGTCTTGGTTTTTTTGTGCTTCGATAGTTGGCGTTGGTCTGTGCCTGATCCGTGAGCTGGCAATCCGTGCGCAAACTTTCGCGCCGCCGTTCCCGCGCGAGGCGTCGCAAATTCACCTCGACCGGCGGGTTAACGCTTAAATAGGCTCCGCGTGGCTCAATCGTGGCGATGCCGTGACCCTTTAGCGCCCTGGCCATTTGCAGTCGGCTCGGCCACATTTTCGCACGAAGCCTCGGATAACTCGGCATTTGAACTGGAACTGTCACCCCCGTCTGATGTTGAGTAGACGCCAGGACTGGTGACGAAAAGGACCTTCACGATGGCCGCCTCCTCCCTGCTCGCCCACGCAACGCGCTTCCTTGCCGTCGTGCTCGTGGCGGGCTTTCTCGCGGCCTGCGCCAACGACCAGAATTCCCAGACCGCGCAACTCACCGGCAAGGACGGCTCGGTGACGCCCGGCACCCACCGCGACTTCAGCGTCAACGTCGGCGACATCGTCTACTTCACCACCGATTCGAGCGAGCTGACGCCGGAAGCGACCGCCACCCTGCAGAAGCAGGCGGTGTGGCTGCAGCAGTATCCGCAGTACACCATCACCATCGAAGGCCACGCGGACGAACGCGGCACGCGCGAGTACAACATCGCGCTAGGCGCGCGCCGCGCAACCACCGTGCGCGGGTTCCTTGCCCAGAACGGCGTAAACGGCTCGCGCATCCGCACCATCTCCTACGGCAAGGAGCGCCCGGTCGCGGTCTGCGACGACATCTCGTGCTGGTCGCAGAATCGCCGCGCGCAGACGGTGCTGAATTCCAGAGACGGGGCCGTCGCCCAAGGCAACTAAGCGCCCCACTACTCGCCCGCTCTTAAGCCTCCGCTATCGTTCTCGCTTGGCGTCCGCGTGCCCCGCGGCCACAAGCCTTCGCGAAGCACATTGCGGCGTTCATGGCGCGCCCGCTTTTCGCGCTTCCGAGGCAAAGTTTAGCCGCATTGGCCGCGCAGAACATCTCCATCATTTGAGCAGGTTGCAGCGCGAGGACGCGTGATGTTTCGGCCTGAGGCGGCACCGGCAGGGCGAGGCGGCGCGATGCTTGCCTGCGTGCTGTTTCTGGGCGTCGTCGCACTCGATTCGCTATCTGCCGTCCGCGCGTTGCCTTTGCAGTCGGCGCCGTCGAGCGAGGAAGCCGCCGCCGACCCGGACGGCAATCGGGACAGCCGCGCCGCTGCCGATGAGGACGCTGGCCGCTATCCCGACGGGGACGGCACCTACGGCGACGGCACCTACGGACCCGAGCAGCGCGCGCAGGAACTCTATCTCGACGGCATGGACAAGCTCGGTGGTGGGCACCGCGAGTGGGCGCAGGAGACGTTCGAGAGCGTAATCGCCCGCTTCCCAGATTCGGCGGCCGCCGGTCTCGCACGCCAGCGCCTCGGCGACCTCTATCGCGGCACGCCCCCGCCGAGCGCCACTGCCGCCGTTTCCAACCCCGCCCCCGCCCCGCTCAGCGCACGCGTCGCGGCGGTATCGCCACCGGCTTCCGCGCCGGGGCGCGGCCCGATCTGGGAGCAGGAGCTGCGCCGCAACGCCCCCATCCAGGCCAAGCTTCGCGGCGAGGCCGGCGACCGTATCTTCTTCTCCTCCGGCAGCGCCGAGCTCGGCACGCGCGCGCGCATGGCGCTCGCTGCGCAGGCGCAGTGGCTGATCCGTTGGCACGAGTTCGAGGCGGCCGTCGAGGGCCACGCCGACGAGCCCGGCACGGACGAGGAAAACATCGCGCTGTCGCGGGAGCGCGCCGAGGCCGTGCGCCAGCGGCTGATCGAGGAAGGCGTCGAGGCAAGCCGCATCTCCATTGTCGCCGCTGGCCGCACGCAACGCGTGGCTACCTGCACGGCGCCCGATTGCACCTCGCAGAACCGGCGCGCGGTGACGCTCGCATTCGCAAGCGGCACCCGCGCGCGCCTCGGCCTTGCCGGACCAGGTACCGCAGATGCTTCGACCACGCCGGAGCCCACACCGACGAAGTCTGTGCAGACTCCGCCCCTGGCACAGCAGGCTGGCGTGACGCGTTGACAAGGGAGCGATAAGCAATGTTGGCTAAGGCCACAGCGCGTCCCCGGCTGGGATTCTTGTCCGTTTGACCTGCTCTCGCCCGACGATGGCATATGGGAACCGATACCTTGCCGATTGAGCGTCCATTCCGCCTCGCGTTTGCCGCAACGATGCTCGTGTCGCTTCTTGCGTGCGTGCCCGCGCTTGCCCAGTCGACCGCCCAGTCGACGCAGAAGCCGGCACCACCGGGTCAAGCGCGGGCCCAGCCGAAGGATGCCGCCGCCGCGACGGCACCATCCGCCGGCGATGCGGCGCTAAAGCAGCGCGTCGAGCAGCTCGAGGAGCAGCTCGTCGACATGCAGGTCGTGGTCGGCACGCTCGAGTCGCTTGCCCGCAACGGCGCCTCGTCGGCTCCGCGCAAAGATGGCGATAGCGGCGGTGACGGCGCCGACAGCATGCGCGTCGATGCGCTTGAGACGCAGGTGCGCGCCATGGCCGCGCAGATCGAGCAGCTCTCCCAACAGGTGCGCGCGCTCGGCGGCCAGCCGAGGCGAACCGAAGCGACCCCCGACGCGCTGCCTCCCGATACACCGCTCGCAAAGCCCGGGCCTGGCGATGCCGCCCGCTTCGGCTCGACGACGGTCACGGCGGGGACAGGCGACGCCGTGGCCGACGTTTCTGACGGCGAGCAGCCGGCGGCGCCCCGGGCACAGCACCCGCCGCTCGCCCAGCAGTCCCCGGGCGAGCACGCTCCAGGTTCGCAGCCTCCGGGTCCGCAGGTTCCTGCGGGCAAACTGCCGCCCCCGGGCGCGACGCAGGATACGGTTGCGGCTATCGCTCCCCCGGGCGCACCCGCGGGCAACCCCAAGCAGCTCTACGAGACGGCCTACGGCTACCTCATGCAGCGCGATTACGGGGCGGCGCAGGCAGCGTTCGAGGACTTCCTTAATCGCTACCCCAAGGATTCGCTTGCGGGGAACGCGCAATACTGGCTGGGTGAAGCGCACTTCGTGCGCGGCGAGTACAAGGCGGCGGCCGGCGCCTTCCTCAAGGGCTATAAGGACTATGCTGGCAATGCGCGCGCGGCCGACAGCCTGTTGAAGCTCGCGATGTCGCTCGACCGGCTCGGACAGAAAGATGGCGCCTGCTCGTCCTACTCGGAGCTCTCAACGCGGTTCCCCGACGCGCCCGACAACGTCAAGATGCGCGCCAAGTCGGAGCGCCAGCGCATCGGCTGTCCCTGAGGCAGTCGGCGAGTTCGATGCGCCGCTCGATGTTGCGCCGCCGATCGGCGAGGCGGAAGTCGACACCCTCTTTGCCCCCATCCAATCCTTCCCGACCGTGATCCTCGCTGTCTCCGGCGGCGCCGACAGCATGGCGATACTGCACCTCGCAGCGCACTGGGCAAAGCGGCACCCGAAGAAGGGCCGCAAGATCGTCGCCGCGACCGTCGATCACGGTCTGCGCCCTGAGTCTCGGCGCGAGGCGCAGTGGGTCGGCGAGCAAGCGCGCGCAATGGGGCTCGCGCATGAGGTCCTCACCTGGGAGGGTCCGAAGCCTTCAACCGGGGTGCAGGATGCGGCGCGCGAGGCGCGGTATCGCCTGCTGTCGGAGCTGGCACAGCGCTATCGCTCAACGGGCCCCGTCGCCGTCGTGACGGCCCACACGGAGGATGACCAGGCCGAGACCTTCCTGATGCGGCTCGCGCGCGGCAGCGGGCTTGACGGGCTCGCGGCCATGAGCGCATCCCGCCCGCTCGATCGCGATGCCCGTTGCCAACGCGTGCGGCCGTTGCTCGCGATCCCGGGTGCGCGTCTCAGGGCCACGCTCAGAGCGGCAGGTCTCTCTTGGCTAGAAGACCCCAGCAACGATTCCGACCGCTTCGAGCGCGTGCGTCTGCGCAAAGCCCGGGCCGCTCTCGCAGCTCTCGGGCTCGCCCCCGAGAAGATCGCGCTCAGCGCCCGACGCCTCGAGCGTGCGCGCGCCGCACTCGATGCCGCGGCGACGCGGCTGCAAACCGACGCACGTCTCGATTTGCACGGCGGCACTTACGCGAGCCTCGATGCGAGGACGTTCGTCGGCGCGGCCGAGGAGGTTCGCGTGCGCCTCCTTGCGCGCCTGATCGCTGCCTTCGGCGGACAGTCGGAGCCTGTGCGGCTGGCGAAGTTGGAATCGCTGCTCCGTCGCCTTGGCGAACCGGAGTTCCGACCCACCACGCTTGGCGGCGCCATCGTTCAGCGGCGCGCAGGCGAGATCCTTGTTCACCGCGAGCCGGGGCGTGTGGCCCTGCCAGAGATTGAGCTAGCGCCCGGCGAAGCCGCGGTTTGGGACCACCGCTTTCGTGTCGCGGCCGATCCAGAGCTTGCTACGCCGGTGACGGTGGCGCCGCTCGGCCGTTCCGGCTTTGCGAAGCTGCGCCAGCAACTTGAACGCGACCCGAAGATCCCGGCGCGTGCCGCGGCAACGCTGCCCGCCTTCTGGCAGGAGGACACACTGCTGGCCGTCCCGGCTCTGGCGACCCTGCCGTGGCCTGCGGCAGCTTGGACCAACCAGGCGAGGCTCTGCGGTAGTGAATTCCTGTGGTAGCGCCACATGGCGCCTTGTTTGCGGCTATGGTTGCCCCTCGGGTCACCATTAAGCCGGATGCCTGCTGCGCTGGGCCGCATCCTTGTTAAGGTCCTGGGGAGCCCGATGCGTGTAACTTGGCAATAACCAGGCCCGCACCTATGTTAACGGTGAGCTTCGCGGCGGCGCGTCGAGCGATTCCAAGATCTGCGCCGGCTCGCAGCCGGGCTGTATAGGGAACGCAATGAACTCGAACTTTCAAAAGCTTGCCATCTGGGTCGCTATCCTCGTCCTGTTGGCAGCGCTGTTCAACCTGTTCAACAATTCGACGCCCAGCCGTCGCGGCAACGAGATCACCTATTCGGAATTCCTGACCGCGGTCGACGCGGGCAACGTTTCCGAGGCAACTCTCGCCGGCAACCACATCTACGGCACCATGCGCGACGGGGGCACCGCCTTTTCGACCTACGCGCCTCCGCAGGATCCGACGCTGGTCGAGCGGCTGCAGAAGAAGGACGTGAAGTTCCGCGCCCGCCCCTCCGAGGAGGACGTGCCCTCCATCATGAGCATGCTGCTCAACTGGTTCCCGATGCTGCTGCTGATCGGCGTGTGGATCTTCTTCATGCGCCAGATGCAG
>CAXMLT010000020.1:0-1931 GCA_964194245.1 uncultured Hyphomicrobium sp. | reverse complement strand
GGAAGGTGGGGTCGGCGCAGCGCTTACGCCTGAATCAAAGTATCTGGCGCAAAGCTGGCGGCGGACGCCACAATTAATGTTTGAACCCCGCTTAGTTCAATCCGTTTGAGGGGATGTATACCGTTGACTAAACACCCGTTCTCACATAGCTTGCTGCTGACAAGCAGCAGCTACGGAGGGGTGCTGTCCTAAGACAGCGTTCAGTGTCCTAATTCGGTTGGATTGAGCGTGCGGCTCTATTTCGGGACTGAGGTATCCAACCCGAAGCGGTATTTAAAGCCGACGCGGACCTCGTCAGAGCGGTTATCCAGCTTGCGGGTGTCGTCGGAGCCCGCCAAACCGATGGTCATGTCCCCATATTCCGCGTGGCTGTACTCGATCTGCACGAACGTATTGGCAATGAAGAACTCGGTTGGAATGTCCACGCCGCCGCCCACAAACCAGCCGCTCTCGAAGTCGCTGTCCGACACGTCGGGGTTTGTGACGGCCCCGCGGAAGGTTGGGTTGCCACCTGACTGTTTGACCTGGTAGCAGGTGGCAGCATAGCCGCCCGTCGCGTAAAAGAGCGGAGCCAGCGCAAGTGTTTCTTTTTGCCCGGTAAGGCCAGGCAGCGTAGCCCCGATGCGAGGACCGACGCGGAACTGGCAGCGTCGCTCGATTTCGGTCGTCACGTTGGTGACGGACGCCCTGGTTGCCGCATTTACGACCTGCTCAGTGATCGTATCCGTCGCCCAGTCGCGTGTGCCGCTGACCTCGATACCGATGAGGATCCCGGGCTTGAGCTGGTAATTGCAGCCCGCTTGGATGCCCACCAGCTCGCCATCCGTGTGGCCTGTTTCCGAACCACCGCCAGTAGTCGTCAAGTTCGTGACCGGCTGCCGCGGCGTATCAATCGCCGTCCCCCGTATGCCGACGGGGTTATTCAGATTGTAGGTGGCGGGGTTCTTGATGTGGTTGCGGCCCCACTTGTAGCCGCTATCGAGGCCGCCGTAGCAGCCCGTCCAAGTCGGCACCGGAGCAACGACTACGGCCTTCGGCACCACGTACCCGTCAGCAGCAGCGGTGCCGGCCCATAGCAAAATGGCGCAAACGGACACCGCCGCATGAACACCGAGACGCAAATCGCTTGGCATGAACGCACCTACTCGACGATTACTCAGAGTACGGTACTACCAAGCTAGGCTCGCGTATGTTGCGCACGCGCCTCACCTCTCGTGAAATACGTTCAGGAATTGCGAGGGTGCTTTGGCTTCGCCTTCCGCAAGCATCTTGTCGAAATGCGATAGGATCTTCGTCACAGCTAAGCTCCGGGCCTTCTGCTTCAAGGCATCACGAGCGCGGTGTTTTGCGCGCACTCTTCGGCTTGTCAGCTTGTCTGTGCGCTGGCGGTGTGTTCAGGACCTTCTTGAGCATGCCAGACAGTCGCTTGTCGGCACCGGGCTCAATCTGAACATCATGTTGGTCACGTTTTGGGGTCTTCGTCATGGCTTCTCGCTCCGCCCGTCCCATTGACATACCCATCAGTGGCGATGCCCAACATAACGGAGGGATCTACATGGCCATAGGCGGCTTGATGATCCGTTGGGCATCGACCGAATCCGTCTTCCTAGTCATCCTAAAGCATCTTATCGGCCGCGACGACCTTAGCGCCGCGATCATCTGGCATTCCTTCCGGGGAAACAGCAAAGCGCGCCTTGATCTCATCACGCGGCTGAGTAGAGAGCAGATAAGCAACCCAACTCTCAGGAAAGAAGTGAAGGCGGCTTGCGACCAGTTCGCCGGTTTCAGCGGCGTCCGCAACTTTTATGCGCACTCGGTATTTAGGCACGCGCCGGACGGTAAGATATCCGAAGTCCACGGCGTCGAACTTACATACGACGATGATCCGGTGAGGATAACTAACAAGCCGATGACGCGCGCGACGCTCAATG
>CAXMLT010000019.1:0-4409 GCA_964194245.1 uncultured Hyphomicrobium sp. | reverse complement strand
ACGCAACCCTGCTCGGCCCAGAACCGCTGCAGGGAGAAGATAAGGTCCTGGAACGAGCGCTTGGGCTGCAGCTCCGCCAACGGAGCAGAGGCAGGGTTCGCTGCTGCATTGGCGGCGGTCTTGGTCGGCATCGGCGGGCGCGCTTTATTCCTGGGACATTCGTGGGCACTTCGGAGCGCGCACTATACGCATTCGTGCTCCCCTGTCACGCCTGCCGGCATGCGCGGGCGCCTCGTCCTAAGGGTGCGGTGAATGATCCTGCGTCCACATTTTCTTGTAACGATTTTTGGCCCTGTCACGCGCGGAACAGCGGGGGGTACAGGCGTCCGGCATCTTAGCTCCAGATCGAAGCCAAACACACGAGATGGAGACAGGCCATGCGGACAGGAAAGCTCGCGATCGGTTGCAGCATCCACGGGGTCGACGCCAAGTCCCTCGCCCCGGGCCAGATGCTGAAGCTCAAGGACCTCCTCTACAAGAACCGCCTCATCGTCCTCAAAGATCAATCCCTGAACGAGCAAGAGTACTGCGATTTCGCCCACCGCGTCGGCTCCCCGGTCCCCTACCTCCAGGACAACTACCACCACCCCGAATTCCCGCTGATCTTCGTCTCCTCCAACGTCAAGAGCACAGGCAAGCAGATCGGCGTCGCCCGCACCGGCGGTTACTGGCACTCCGACACCTCGTTCGAGACGGACCCCAAGTTCATCACCATGCTGATGCCGAAGGTCCTGCCGCAGACAGCCGCCCGCAGCACCCGCTTCATCGACATGGCCGAGGTTTACGCCGCGCTCCCGCAGGCGACCAAGGACCGCCTCGCCGGCGCCCAGTTCCAGCACTCGGGCCGCATGCGCTTCAAGGTCCGAGCCGACTGCATCGGCCTCGACATCTTCGAGATCCTCTCTCTCATCGACCAGGCGACCCCGCCCGTCACCCACCCCGGCGTGGTCGAGCACCCCTACACCAAAGAGAAGCTGATCTACGGCAACCGCGGCTTCACGATGGGCATCACCAACCGCTCACTCGATGAGTCGGCCGCTCTTCTCCGCGAGATCTTCGACTTTGCCGAGACCGACCGCTTCGTCCGCGAGGTTCAGTGGTCGATGGGCGACATCATCATCTGGGACAACCGCTTCCTCCAGCACAGCTCGGGCCGCAACCCCGGACCGGAGGAGGAGACCATGATGTACCGCATCACCCTGCAGGACGGCATGCCGCTCTGCGCCAGCCAGACGCAGACCAAAACCGCCGCATAGAGATCCAAACCCCGAGATGTAATCCTCAAACCCTGAAAGGTGCTGCCATGTGCACGACCGCTCTCGCAGTACGTCCCCACACCGAAGTTGAAGCTCCCAAGGTTTCGGCCCATCTCACCGCCGCGAACGAGAACGACGTCATCGCGAAGCCGGAGATGGTCCTGCCGGCCAACATCTCCAAGGACTTCATCGACGACATCCTGAAGCCCTACCGCAAGCACGCCCAGTACCTGAAGTCGGCCGAGCTGACGCACTTCCAGGACAAGAGCTCCGCCGCCACCAAGGGCAAGGACGCCGGCCTCATCAGCGCCAAGGGCCGCTTCTCGATTCCCGAGAGCTGCTACATCGACGACACCGGCCATTTCAACGCGGTCGAGTTCAACATCTGCTTCAACCAGCTCGCCTATGTCGCCTTCGGCAAGTGCCTGGAGGCCAACATCCTGAAGAACCTGCGGCTCGAGGGCGCCAGCGTCTCCTTCGCCGACTTCAAGCGCCACCAGCTCGCCAACATGCTGATCGTCTCGATCGAGAGCCGCTACTACAAGATGCTGAAGAGCGACGACTTCACCGCCGAGCTGACGATCAACCGCATCTCGGCCTCGGCCGGCGCCTACTTCGTCTTCACCTCGATCACCTTCGCCGACGCCGAAGGCATCAAGGCAAAGGGCACGGTTCTCCTCGCTTTCGCCCCGCCGAAGGAGTGAGTGAGCCGTGAGCCAGGTAGCCGCCATCCAGTCCGCCCAGACCGTTGCCGCCCTGCGCGCAGCCGTCACGAACGAGACCTCGCTCGCCGTCGCGTGCCAGGACTGCCTCGCCAAGCACTTCATCAGCTTGCGCGAGCGGATCATTACGGCGGTGCTCCCGCAGCCACTTATCCGCTGGGCACTCGAGCGCTCGGCGCCCGGGAGCTACGGCTTCGCCATCGCCCGCACCCGCTGCTTCGACGAAGCGCTCCTATCCGAGGTAGCCGACGGCATCCAGCAGGTCGTGATCCTCGGCGCCGGCTACGACTCTCGCGCCCTGCGCTTTGCCCACGAGCTGAAGGGTGTGCGCGTGTTCGAGGTCGACCACCCTGGCACGCAGGCGCGCAAGATGAGCATCCTGCTGCGCTCCAACATCGAGGTTCCGAAGAACGTCCAGTACGTCCCGGTCGACTTCAACCGCGACGCGCTCGAGGCCGAGCTTGTCAAGAAGGGCTTCTCACGCAACCGCCGCACGCTGTTCCTGTGGGAAGGCGTCTCCTACTATCTCCCCAATCCCGTCGTCGCCGGCATCCTGCGCTTCGTCGAGAGCTGCGCACCCGGCAGCTCCATCGTGTTCGACTATGCCCTGCGCAAGTTCGTCGAGGGCGACACCAGCACCTACGGCGGCGAGGTCGTCGCCAATTGGCTGCGCAAGATCGGCGAGCCCTTCGTGTTCGGCCTGAACCCGCACGAGACGCCGCACTTCCTCTGCGAATGCGGCTTGAAGCCCGTTTACGACATGAGCCCCGAGGACACCGAAGTTCGCTACCTCGCCCGCAAGGGTGGCGGCATCCTGCGCCGCACGCTGGGGCACGTACGCATCGTGCACGCGCGCAACGTCAAATAGCCGTGTAAACTACCGTCCATGAACCAGGATGCCGAGGAGCCGACGCCCGTGATCGCCACATCGCTCGACCTCGACGTCGCCGCGCTTGCCGCCGCCGATCGCATGAGCGCGCTCAGCCGCGAAACCGACTGGTCAGGCCTGTGGTTCGACCTCATCGAAAAGGAATCCGGCGACTACGTCGGCATGCGCGCCGCGCACGTGCCGGCGCCCGGCAAGCACGTGGCCTGGCACTTCCTCACCCACAGCTCCCGCGACGGCATCGGCGCCCTGGTCGAGCTGATGCGCCGCGGCAATCCGGGCGCAGACATTCCCATGCCGCGCTTGAAGCACACGAGCCAGCCGGCGCGGCTGGCGCAGGTCGGCGCGCTGTTGCGCCTCATGGCGGTGTGGCCACGCTGCGCGCGGTGGAAGACCCACGATCGCGCCTGGACCCCGCCCGGCGGCGTCCCGCGCCCCGGCACGGCCGTCGCCGCCCGGACGCTCGATGCCGAACAGACGCGTCGCCTTGAGGAGAGGGCGCGCGCCGACCGCGTCTCCTTCAACAGCCTGCTGCTCGCCGCCCTCGGCCGTGCCACGCAGTCCGAGCTCAGCGACGGGCCGGCCTACTGGATGATGCCGGTCAACATGCGCGGCCCCGTCGCCAAGGCGGACGAGAGCGCCAACCACACCGCCTATCTGCGCGTCAACGTTGCGCGCGACGCCACACCCGCCGGCGTGCAAGCGACCATCAAGCGTTGCTTTGCCAACAACGAGCACTGGGGCTCGTGGCTGTTCCTGCACATCGGCCGCGTCGTCGGCCACGCCGGCATGAAGCTGATCTACAGGACGGAGCTCGCCCGCTGGCGCGGCTGCCTGTGGGCTGGCGCCTTCTCGAACCTCGGCACCTGGAACGGCTGCGGCGAGTGGCTCGTCGCTCCTCCCGTCGCCAAGTCGTGCCCGCTCGGCGCGGGGGCTATCGTCTGCAACGGTAAGCTTGGCCTCACCATCGACGCGCATGCCTCGATCGCCAAGGACGCCGTCTGGACGAAGGCGCTCATGGACCGCTGGATCGCCGAGTTGGCTCGCCTCGCAACCTAATCCAAGGGCCACGCGCGCGCCTTTACAACGACCGGCGCCACCGGCACCATGCGGGGATCAGCTACAGACAGGGTCTCATGACCTCATCGCGCGCCGTCATCGGGGAAAGCGAAAGCGACCCGCTCTATCCGCCGACGATCGTGCCGCCGCGCGCGCCGCTAGGCTTCCTGCGGTTTGTCGTGGCCTTCATAAGCAATCCGCTCACCGTGCTGCCCGAGGCCGTCTATGAGCAGCCCGTTTATCGCTACGGTAAGATGCTGACCTGGGTCACCGACCCGCCCCTGATCAAGAAAATCCTTCTCGACGAATATGAGAACTTCCCCAAGACGCCGGTGGAGCGCCGCGTGCTGGGTCCGCTGCTCGGCAACGGCATGCTCGTCTCCGGCGGGCCGGAATGGAAGTGGCAGCGGCAGACGACGGCGCCGGTGTTCCGGCAGGCCGAGGTGCTGCGCTACACGCCCGCCATGAACACGGCCGCCGAGGATA
>CAXMLT010000018.1:0-2041 GCA_964194245.1 uncultured Hyphomicrobium sp. | reverse complement strand
CGCGCTCGCCGTCGGCGGCCTTGCGCACGATGGGCGCTTGGTAGCCAGGAAAGATCGCATCCTTTGGTTCGTAGGAAGCGGCACGGTTGTGCGAAACCCTGAACAGCCGAAGGATCGCTTCCCGGTTGCGCGTCATGGAGTAGAGATTGCACATCGGGCCGGATCTCAGTGGCGCCAACGAATTCAACAGCGATCTCGTGAAGGCGGGAGATCAGGAAGAGGGTGACCGCTCGCTCTGGCGTTCGGGTTCAGCGGCCCCCTGCTTAGCTACCCCTTGGCTCTTCGCGGCTGAGGCATACGTTGATGATGGGTGCAGGTGCGGACGGCGGGACGATCGGGTTCGCATCCGGCGTGTTCTTGAGGAGCCCGTGCAGCTTCGCTTTGGCCATGATGGCGGATACGGCTGCGGCCGGCTGCCTTTCCGCCATTGCCACTAAGCGGGCGTTCTCAAGCTCTTCGGTGAGACGATCAACGGTGATCTTGTGGCGTTCAGCGTGAGCCGCCTGCAGCTGCTCGACCCTACCCGTAACCTTCCCGTTCTTCAGGAGCTCGCAAGCCCGCTTCTCGACCGTGTTTGGCTTGCTGTCGGGCGCCACATCGTAGGCTCGCCTATAGGCCTCACTCGCGTTCCCCGTCTCGACATAGGCGCACGCGAAGGCGTCCTGCTTCGGCGTCAGGCTACCGAGCTTTTCATCGAACATTGAGCGGGTACCCCCACCGTTGTTTACGCGCTGCTTTTTTACTTCAATTTGGGACTCTTCGCTAGGCGCGGTGCGTTACTGGCATGGCGCCCCGTAGCGTTCGACCGGCCGATTGCAGCGCTGCTGCGCGAGCGTGCTTATTGCCCTTAGGTGCCACGCGCTGCACAAATGCAGTTGCGTTCGGGAGGAACCCTTTCCCGGCGTATTATCCATCGCGATTCGACGTGCGCGCGTGGTCGCTTCGATGGAGAAACCCATGCTCTACTCGATCGTTATGCCAATCGTCGTCTTCCTACTTGCGCTGGGAGCGTCCTACTTCATCACTCGACCGATCGGCGACCGCCGGCGGCACATCGCAGCCGCGATCTTGAGCGTGGCTCTGGGCACGATCGGCGGCTTCTTGGTGGCAAACATGGTGGTCGCGATCTCTGTAGCCCTTGGCGGCGCCTTCCTGGGCATGATGATCGCTTGGCGCCGGCGCAATCCGCTCGCAGAGCCGCAGACGCAATCCAAAGGACGGCAGCGTGGCGGTAAGCGGCCGCATTACGGGATCAGTCGCGCGTAGGCAGCAGTAACGCTCCCCCTGCATAGGACCACTTGAGGTCGTCGATCATGAAGCTCGATGGTGGGTAAGGGAAATAGCCCGTTCCTTGGCCGATCCAGACGGCGCCAATAATGATGAGCACAATGCCCGCGATCAGCCGTATGAGTCGCATGGTCACTTAGCTCCTAAAGCTCCCGATGCCGTCGAACTTAAGGTATAGCCATTGGGAGGACGACGAGCAGGCACCAGAGTGGATCCAAGGCAGCTTCAAGAAGCGTTCGAGCGCTTAGCGGGTTCGCGCCGCGTCGCCGTGCTAGTGGTGCTTCTGGCCTTGCTGATCCTGTTCCTGTTGCCGCTTCGGCCGTAGCAGCCCCGGTCACAAGCCGCGGCTCATTGCTTGTCAGCATGCGGTAATGCAGACCCTGTATGTCTAAACTGCTCGGGGTGCCCCCATTTTTTAGGCGCCGAGACGTCGCTTCATCGCGACCGGGCTTTTTTCCCCGAGCCGCGAAATCCAATGGCCGTCGGCAGTGTGAATGCGCACGGTGCCGCGCGGGCGTTCCAACGTCGCCTCGATGGGAACGCGAACGGTGTGCAATTCGTTTTGCGCGCCGGGCATCCCTGGGGATGCTCCCCAACAGGTAGGAGACGCATTATGAAAACGCTAAGCTTGGCACTCATCACTGGCCTTCTGCTGGCCGTCTCGGCCCCGGCCTTCGCGCAGGATGCGCCAAAGACCAAGGCCGACTGCGATAAGGCGGCGGGCACCTGGGACGAGAAGACCATGACGTGCACC
>CAXMLT010000017.1:0-6424 GCA_964194245.1 uncultured Hyphomicrobium sp. | reverse complement strand
CAGATGGACCGCTGGTCGATCGTGGCGACGCTCAACTACCTGCCGCACGACGACGAGGCCAAGATCGTGCTCTCGAAGGTCAAGTCGTTCGGGAAGAGCGAGGCAAAGCGGAAGGCGGTGTCTCAGATGGTGCGCGTCGCCGATCTAACGCGCAACGCCTTCATCAACGGCGACCTCTCGACCGTCATGAGCCCGCGCACGGTGATGATGTGGGCGGAGAACGCCGAGATCTTCAACGATGTCGGATTCGCTTTCCGTCTGACCTTCCTCAACAAGTGCGACGAGCTCGAGCGGCCCATGGTCGCCGAGTTCTATCAGCGTTGCTTCGGTGAGGAGCTGCCCGAAAGTGCGGCCAACGTTGCGCTGAGCTGAGCCCCGGAGCTCGCCGATGACCACGGGCCCCAAACGCAAGGAAGCTCCCACCGAGCCCTTGAAACGCGCGATCGGGCTCACCGTCCGCGCCATCGCCGGCCAGCATGACCTCGATGTCGGCTTCGCACCGGGTCCGCCGGAGTTTGCGCAAAAGCACGTACTCCTGCCCGAGCCCTCGCGCGTGCCCTCGCAACGTGAGATCGCCGTCATCCGCGGCTGGGCCGACAGTTTCGCGCTCACCGCCGGCTGCCACGACGTGAAGCTGCACAACCGGCTCGCTCCGGTGTCGGGGCCTGCACGCCAGGTGTTCGAGGCGGCCGAGCGCGCCCGCGTCGAGGCGCTCGGCGCCAACCGCATGCCTGGCATGGCGCGCAACCTCACGGCGCGCATCGAGGACCAGTACGCCGACCGCCGTTTCGCCACCGTCGCCAGCAAGGAGGAGGCCCCGCTCGAACATGCGCTGGCGCTCCTGATCCGCGAGCGGCTCACCGGTCTGCCGCCGCCGGAGACCGCAAAGGCGCTCGTCAATCTCTGGCGCCCGTCGATCGAGCAGCGCGGCGCCAAGGTGCTGCGCCGGCTCGAAAGCCTCGCCGAGGACCAGGAGAGCTTCGGGCGTGTCGTGCGCGACCTCTTGCGCGCGCTCGAGCTTGCCGAGGAGAGCTCCGACGCCCAAGACGAGGAGAATGGCGAGCGCAACGAGAACGAACCCCAGGGCGGCGAAAACGAAGGCGAGAGCTCCCAGGAGGGCGAGCAGGGCCGCGACCAACCGCGCGAGGAGGGACTGTCCGAAGGCGAGGCGAGCGAAGCACAGGAGGCTTCCGATACGACGAGCGCCGACGACTTCGAGAGCCAGTTCGACGATCTGGAACAGATCGAGACGCCAGAGCCGTGGCGCCCGAATGCCTCCGTTCTCGATAACCCCGAGGCCTTTGGCTACAAGGTGTTCACACGCGAGTTCGACGAGGAGGTCGGGGCCGAGCAGCTTTCCTCGCCGGAGGAGCTTGAGCGCCTGCGCGCTTACCTCGACCGTGAGCTGCGCACGCTATCGAGCGCGGTCGCGCGCCTTGCCAACCGGCTGCAGCGGCGCCTTCTCGCGCAGCAGAACCGCGCCTGGGAGTTCGACCTCGAGGAAGGTATGCTCGATGCCTCGCGGCTCCCGCGCATCATCATCGATCCCATGCACGCGTTGTCGTTCAAGCGCGAGCGCGACACCGAGTTCCGCGACACCGTCGTAACGCTCGTGCTCGACAACTCCGGCTCCATGCGCGGCCGTCCAATCATGGTCGCGGCCTGTTGCGCCGACATCCTCGCGCGCACGCTCGAGCGCTGCGGCGTGAAGGTCGAGATCCTCGGCTTCACCACGCGCGCCTGGAAAGGCGGCCAGTCGCGCGAGCAGTGGCTCGCGTCGGGCAAGCCGCAGGGGCCTGGGCGCCTCAACGATCTGCGCCACATCGTCTACAAGACGGCAGACGCCCCCTGGCGCCGTGCCAAGCGCTCGCTCGCGCTGATGATGCGCGAGGGACTCTTGAAGGAGAACATCGACGGCGAGGCGCTCGCCTGGGCGCATCGGCGCCTGCTTGCGCGGCCGGAACAGCGCCGCATTCTCATGATGATCTCCGACGGTGCACCGGTCGACGATTCCACCCTTTCAGTGAACTCAGGCAACTACCTGGAGCAGCACTTGCGCCAAGTGATCGAGGAGATCGAGGCGCGCTCGCCGGTCGAGCTGATCGCCATCGGCATTGGCCACGACGTCACCCGGTACTACCGCAAGGCGGTGACCATCACCGATCCGAGCGAGCTGGCCGGGGCCATGACCGACAAGCTGGTGGAGCTGTTTGAAGAAAAGGGCCAGCGGAACGCGCCACGCCCGCGGATGGCTCGACGCGTGCATTAAAGCGCGTGCATTGAGGCGCGCATTTAGGAGTACAGCGTGAGGGTCGCGGCGCAGCGTTTTGTCTCGACGGTGGTGTTCGGTGTGCTTGCCTTCGGCGGCTCGCTAGCCCTTGCCGATCCAAAGCCTGCCGCGAACGAGGTATCCGGGGCCATCACCGTCGAAGCGCGTCCCATCGCCGCCTTCGACAAGGTCGACTCCGCCAAGACGCATTTCGGCAAGCTCAAATGGCGCGGCGGCCTGGTGTTGACCTCGCCGTCGCCCCATTTCGGCGGCTGGTCGGGGCTCGTCGTGGACGCCGAGGGCAAGAAGTTCTTCTCCATCTCCGACGTGGGGAGCTGGATGAGCGGCGAGATCGCCTACGACGGCGATCGTCCCGTCGGCCTCGAAGGCGTGCGCCTCGGACCCATCCGGGCGAAGTCCGGCGAGGTGCTTACACGCAAGCGCAACAGCGACGCGGAAGGGCTGACATTGGTCAGCGGCACGCCGGAGCAGGGCACCGTGCTTATCTCGTTCGAGCGCAACCACCGCATCGGCCGGTTCGACATTGGCAGGGACGGCCTGTCGCCCGCGCTCGGCTTCGTCGATCTGCCGCCCGGTGCCAAGAAGATGACGGCCAACAAGGGCCTCGAAGCCGTTGCCACCCTGCGCGCCGAGCCCAACAAGGGCTCGCTCGTCGCCTTCGCCGAGAACCTCCCCGATGCCGCGGGCGATCACACCGGCTGGCTGTGGGTCAAAGGCAAGCCGGTCGAGATCCATCTGACCAACCCCGGCGACTACGATGTCACCGATGCGGCCGGGTTGCCCGACGGTGGCCTGCTGGTGCTCGAGCGTCGCTATCGCTGGATTGAGGGCGTAAAGTCGCGCCTACGGCTCGTCCGCCGCGACGAGATCAAGCCGAATACGCGCATCGAGGGCGAGATGCTCTTTGATGCGGCCATGGGCCAGGAAATCGACAACATGGAGGGGCTGGCAGTCCACGCCGGCGCCGGCGGGCAGATCATCGTGACGATGATCTCAGACGACAACTTCAATCACCTGTTGCAGAGGACACTGCTGTTGCAGTTCGCCATCGAAGGCAGCGACCTAGCGCGCGCGGAACCGGAGCACCGTGTAGGCGATCAGCCGATCGAGAAGAAATAGGTCCGCGTGGGCCGGCGTTAAGCTGCGGCGGGGGCCGCCGCCTTGACCTTCTTGAGGTCGCGCTTGAGCTTGAGGCAGCGCTCCGACAGATCCTCGTCGCTGGCCTTCAGGAGGAAGGCATCGAGGCCGCCGCGGTGCTCGACCGACTTCAAGGCATGCGCGCTGACGCGCAGACGGACCTTGCGCCCGAGTGCGTCGCTTATCAGCGTGACCTCGCAAAGGTTGGGACGAAACTTCCGCTTCGTCTTGTTCTCGGCGTGGCTCCTGAGCTGGCCCGAAAGGGGCAGCTTGCCGGTCAGCTCACAACGCCTCGTCATCTCAAAGCTCCTTCGCCACCCTCCCAAGGGTGGCCCCGCGCGCGGAAAATCAGGGGTATGGGTGGCTGCTCCGGCCGGGGCCGGTGCAACAAGGCGCTGTCTATGCCCGAGGCTCCCTGTGCCGTCAAGGCGTTGCTGGCCTTCTGGGGCCGCACGGCGTCGGTCTGCTTGCAGGCGGCGCTTTCATCAATTTGGGTATTGTCCGCACAATTCTTGATCCGGCGGGTCTCGAAACCTGCGGCGGCGGGTCACATATTTGACCAGAAACAGGGGTACGGCCGGAACCATTGCGCGCCGCGTCCAGGGGACATCGGGCATCATGCGTTACGGGGTTTGGCTAAGAGGCGGGCGCGGTCCCCTTGAGGCGCTTCTGTCGGCGCTGCTGATGCTTCCCCTCGGGATAGGCTCCACGTTCCCGGCCAGAGCGGGCTCCGGTCCGCTCCCCGCTCACGTGGTCGCGAGCTACAAAATCAGCTTTGGCGTCCTCGGCAACATCGGGACGTTCAACTTCAAATCCGACGTCGTTGGCGAGGCCTACAATCTTGCGGCTGATGCCAAGATCGACACCACGGTGTTCGACTACAATGGCACGATGACGAGCATGGGCACCGTGCTCTCGGCGATCGCCAAGCCCGCCTACTACACGTTCCGCTTCAAGCAAAAGGCCATACTCAGCAGCTCCAAGGGCAAATCGCTGGGCATCGGCTTCGACCAGACCGGCGTCAGGAACGTGAAGTGGGTTCCACCGGACGACTTTCCGCCGGGCTTCATTCCGGTCACGCAAGCGCAGCTGCGCAACGTGCTTGATCCATTGACCGGCGTGATGTCGCTTTCGGTCGGCGACACCGCGCACCCGTGTGAGCGCCGGCTGCCGATCTTCGACGGGCGCCAGCGCTTCGATCTCGTCTTCACGCCGGCTGGCAATCCCGTGCCCCCGACCGTCGATCAGGTCTGCCACGTGAAGATGGTCCCCATCTCCGGCTACAAGCCGGGCGAGGGCTCCGAATCCGTCCTGAAGGGCACCATCGAGGCGATCCTCCGCCCCGTGCCGTTGGCCAACATCGTCATCCCCTACCGCGTGACGGTGCCGACCATCATCGGCGCGGCCGTGTTGACCTCCGTGCAGGCCGATATCACCATGCCGGACCAGCAGCGGTTCGCGATGCGGCACTAGAGATCGGTGAGCCCTAGCGGCTCGATATGCTCACGCGACAACCACGAAAATGCGATCATAATCGCGGGCGGCGCTCCAGCGCTTCAGCCGTGCGAATGTCAATCAAGCTCTTGATCTCCGTCGATCCCTCTGCGATGGCATAGACAAGTAAGATGAGGAGGCCCTCGCAAATGGCCAGCGACCTCGAGGTTCGCATCCGGCATACGACGGCCGTGCTCGGGCCCACCAATACCGGCAAGACGCACCTTGCCATCGAACGCATGCTCGGGCACGAGAGCGGGATGATCGGCCTGCCGCTGCGTCTGCTCGCGCGCGAGGTCTACGACAAGATCGCCGCCCGCATCGGGGCCGATAGCGTCGGGCTCATCACCGGCGAGGAGAAGATCAAGCCGGAGCGCGCCCGTTTCTGGGTGTGCACGGTCGAGGCCATGCCGCGCGACGTCGACGTCGACTTTCTCGCAATCGACGAGGTGCAGCTCGCAGGCGATCCCGAGCGCGGGCATGTGTTCACCGATCGCTTGCTGCATTCGCGCGGCCGCTCGGAGACGCTGCTGCTCGGCGCGCAGACCATGCGCGAGGCGATTGCCGATCTCGTGCCGGGCGCCAATTTCATCTCGCGCCCGCGGCTGTCGAAGCTCACCTACGCGGGGCAGAAGAAGATCACTCGCCTACCGCAGCGCTCTGCCGTCGTGGCGTTCTCCGCGGCAGAGGTCTATTCGATCGCCGAGCTCATCCGACGCCAGCGCGGCGGCGCGGCGGTCGTGCTCGGCGCACTGTCGCCGCGCACGCGCAATGCGCAGGTCGCGCTCTACCAGTCGGGCGATGTGGACTTCCTGGTGGCCACGGATGCCATAGGCATGGGACTCAATCTCGACGTGGATCATGTTGCGTTCTCGGCCTCGCGCAAGTTCGATGGCCACAACCACCGCAACCTGACGCCGGCCGAGCTGAGCCAGATCGCGGGCCGTGCCGGCCGCCACATGAACGATGGGACGTTCGGCGTCACCGGCTCGGCGGAGCCGTTCGATGCCGACACGGTGGAGCGGCTCGAGACGCACAACTTCGAGCCCGTGCGCGTCCTGCAGTGGCGCAACCGCAACCTCGACTTCTCCTCGCTCGAAGCCCTAAAGAGCTCGCTGCGCGAGACGCCGAACATCAAGCATCTAGCACGCGCCCGCGCGGCCGACGACGTGGTCGCGCTCGAGACCGTGAGCGGCGGCGACAAGGATGTGGTTCGCGCGGCTGTCGCGCCGGCGGCTGTCGCCCGGCTGTGGGAGGTCTGTCAGATCCCGGACTACCGCAAGATCTCCGGCCAGAACCACGCCGAGCTCGTCGGCACCATCTACAAGTTCCTGATGAGTCCCGAGGAGCGCATCCCCGAGGACTGGTTCGCCAAGCAGGTGGCCTTTGCCGACCGCACCGACGGTGACATCGACACGCTCGCGAACCGCATCGCCCACATTCGGACGTGGACGTTTGTCTCGAACCGCGTCGACTGGCTGAAGGACCCGCCGCACTGGCAGG
>CAXMLT010000016.1:0-2126 GCA_964194245.1 uncultured Hyphomicrobium sp. | reverse complement strand
ATCGTCATCGACTTCATCGACATGGAGGAGAAGCGCAACAACCGGACGGTCGAGCGACGCCTGAAAGAGGCGTTGCGCTTCGACCGCGCACGCATCCAGGTCGGGCGCATTAGCCACTTCGGGTTGCTCGAGATGTCGCGCCAGCGCCTGCGCACCGGCGTGCTCGAAGGCTCGACCTCGCAGTGCCAGCACTGCCAGGGCACCGGCATCATCCGCTCGACAGAGTCGGTGGCGCTCGCGGTGCTGCGCGGGCTCGAGGATGCGATCACGGCAGGCGCGCGCACGCCGCTCGTCGCCACCACGACGCCGTCAGTGGCGCTCTACATCCTCAACAACAAGCGCCCGTTCATCAACGACATGGAGACCCGGCACGGGCTCCCCATCAGCGTCACCGGCAGCGACAAGCTCGCGGGCGCCAACTTCACCATTGAGAAGGGTGCAGCGCCCGCACAGCCGACGCGCCGCCCCGACCGCGGTGCGGTCAATATGGAGTGGGGTTTCGAGGACGAGGGTGAGGCCGTCGTCGAGGCCGAGGTCGACGAGGCGCCCTCGCGCGCCGGCTCCATGGTCGAGGAGGTTGGCGACGACGAGCGCGAGGAGCGCGACACACGCTCCGGCCGGGGAGAACGCAGCGAACGCGGTGGCTCCGACGAGCAGCGCCGGCGTGGACGTCGCCGTCGCCGCGGTGGTGGCGGTGGCGGTGGACGCCGCGACGAGAGCCGCGAGGGCTCACGGGGCGGTGCTGAGTTCCGTGCGGGCGGCGAGCAGCCTTACGAGGCGGGCGAAGCCCCCGACCGAGGCGAGCCGCGCGAGCGCGCGGAAGCATCTCCCGAAGGGGCAGGCGAAGGCGAAGGTGGACAGCCGCGCGGCGAAGAGCGCGGAGGCCGGAGCCGTCGGCGTGGACGCCGCGGCGGCCGGCGCGGTCGCGATCGGCAACCACGGAATGGTGGCAACGGCCACGACGGCGCGCGCGAGCATGACGGCGAGACCTACGCTCACGCCGGCGGCGAGCAGCCCTTGGAGGGCGCGCCTTCGGTCGAGCCCCGCACGCCGCAGGCCGAGCCACGATCCAGGCCCGAGAGATCGCGTGAGCGTTCCCGCGAACGGACACATGAGCAGGCGCCTGAACGCTCGCCAGAGCGGCCGCAGACGGTAGCAGAGGCCGAGCCGAGCCAGCCGTCACCGCGTCAGAGCGAGCCTTCCGAAGCGGCGGCCGGCGAGCCAGCCGCGGAGAAGCGCACGCGCCATCGCGGCAGCTCGAGTGAGCCGCGGATTGAGCGCATCGTCGTCGGACAAGCCAACGACGATGCGGGAAGCGGCGCGGCACCGGCGGAATCGTCCACACCCGCGCGCAAGGGCTGGTGGCAACGCCGTCTCGGCGGCGAGTGACCTAGCCGTCCGTCAAACCACTATCAAAACGAAAGGGCCGGAGCACCGCTCCGGCCCCTTTTCGTCGGTGGCTCGTTCCGACGAAGTAAGCTCAACCGTTAGTGCCAATCGCGGCCGCCATCGCGCCCACCGCGGCCCATGGCCCAGCGGTGTCCAAAATGGCCGCGGCCGTCCTGGCCGAAGTGGCCGAGCACCTGCGAGGCGACGGCCTTCTGCTCATCCGACAGCGACGCGTAGAACGGCTTCAGAACCTCGGCGTACTCCTTGGCCGTCTGCGCCCGTTCGGTGATCTTGGCGGCGGCCTCGGTCAGACGCTGGCTGCGCTTCTCGATGCGCTCGGGCAGAGAGACCTGCTGATGCTCGTGCTTGCCTTTCTCGGCGCGGAATTGCTCGCGCTTGGCAGCCCAAGCCTCGCGCCCCTTGCGGCGGTCGGCGAAGCCGGCGCGGATCTTCTCCTCGACGGGGGCAAAGAGCTTTTCCTGGTCGGGCGACAGCTTGAGCGCCGCCTTGGCCATCGCGATGCGGCCGTCCTCGAGACGGGCGAGCGTCTCGGGCGACGGCCCACGCTTCGCGTCGCTCTGCTCGGACTTCTGATCGCTCGGCTCGGGATCGGCCAGGACGATCGTGGCCGGGACGGTCGCGGCCAGGAGCGTGATGGCAAGGGCACGTGACAACTTCTTCATGATTGTCTCCTGATTAACTCTAGGCAGCCGCTAGGGGCTGTCTCTTATACACAT
>CAXMLT010000015.1:0-2134 GCA_964194245.1 uncultured Hyphomicrobium sp. | reverse complement strand
GCTCTATCCAGCTGAGCTACGGGTGCTGATTGGCGCGCTCTTGATACTCCATCGCCGTTAACCCCGCAAACAGCCTTCGCCTCGCCGCGCAGACCTCGCTGCAGCCGCGCATTTGCCGGCCCGCGGCCCGTCCGTTGGCCCTTGTCTTGCGGGGCTCGCGGCAAATCAGCCACGCGAGATGCGCCAAATGTCTGCCGAAACCTCATCCCTGTCCCAAACTGCGACGCAGCCCCAGCCGGTGTCCCGGCCTGAAGCGTGGCGCGAATTGCGGGCCCGCTTCCGCGCGCCCCCGCCGCTCGCTCCCGCCGCGCCGACCGAGGACCGCGTCGTGTGGTTCGACTACGCCAAGGGCATCTGCATCACGCTCGTCGTCATGATGCATTCCACGCTTGGCGTCGGCGACGCCATGGGCGGGGAAGGTTTCATGCACGAAGTCGTGGCTTTCGCGCGTCCCTTCCGTATGCCGGATTTCTTTCTGCTGTCGGGCCTGTTCCTCTTCCGCGTCATCAACCGCGACTGGCGTACCTACCTCGACCGCAAGGTCGTACACTTCGCCTACTTCTATATGCTGTGGCTCGTCATCCTGACGGTCGTGAAGCACGGCGCGGAGCTTGGCGCCGACCCCACGGCTTGGGCCGCCCCCTTTGCGGATGCGCTGATCCAGCCCAACCCCAACCTGTGGTTCATTTACGTGCTGCCGCTGTTCTTCGTCTCGACGAAGCTCGCGCGCGCGCTCGGGTTGCCGGGGTGGACGCTGTGGCTCGCCGCGGCCGCCCTGCAGACGTTCCCGTTGCACACAGGCTGGGAGGCGATCGACGACTACGGCGCGCGCTACTACGTGTTCTTCCTCACCGGCTACCTCCTGGCCCCGCACGTGTTCAAGCTCGCCGCGTGGGCGCGCGAACACGTGCCGGAAGCCGCGATCGGCCTCGCCGGCTGGTTCTCGTTCAATGCCGCGATTGCCTTCGCGGCCTCCCCGGTCACGGGCTACGCTAAGGTCGCCGATGTGCCGGGCGTCCGCATCGCCGTGGGGCTCATCGGCGCCATGGCCGTCATCACCGCGGCGTCGCTTCTGTCGCGGATGAACTGGGCCAGCTACCTGCGCTATGCCGGGCGTAACTCGATTGTGCTCTACGTATCGTTCGTGCTGCCGATGGCGGCAACGCGCATCCTCCTGTTGAAAAGCGGTCTCGTCTCGGACGTCGGCGTCGTCTCGCTGATTGTTACGGTCGTCGCGGTTGCGGTCCCGCTGGCGCTGCACTGGGCCGTTCGCGGCACCTGGGCGCGCTTGCTCTACGAGCGCCCCGAGGCGCTGAAATTCGAGCGGCGGAAGCGGGATAGAGCGCTTGGCCCGGCCGCGGCGATTGCCGCCTGATAGAGTCGCGGGAGGGCTGACCCAGGCGCTCGGAATGCCTATATTCCCGGCGCATGAGCGAGTCTAAGACCCCTCCCAAATCCAAGAACGCCACCATCTCGACCGTCCCGGACGGCGAGGCGACGCCCGTCATCAAGGGCAGCCACGTCTACCTCGTCGACGGCTCGGGCTATATCTTTCGCGCCTTCCACGCGCTTCCGCCCCTGACACGGCCCTCCGACGGGATCCCCGTCGGGGCGGTGCACGGCTTCTGCGCCATGCTCTGGAAGCTCCTGCGCGAGACGAAGGCATCCGAGGCGCCGACCCACATCGCGGTCGTGTTCGATGCCGGCCGCGAGAATTTCCGCAACGAGATTTACGAAGCCTACAAGGCGAACCGGCCGCCGCCGCCCGACGAGCTCGTGCCGCAGTTCCCTCTCATCCGCGATGCGGTCAAAGCTTTCAACGTGGCCTGCGTCGAGCAGGAGGGCTACGAGGCCGACGATCTCATCGCCACCTACGCGCGCGACGTGGTCGATGCCGGCGGTGACGTTACCATTGTCTCCTCCGACAAGGACCTGATGCAGCTGATCCAGCCCGGCATCGTCATGCTCGACACCATGAAGAACCGCACCATTGGGCCGGACGAGGTGCGCGAGCGGTTCGGCGTGCCGCCCAATAAGGTCGTCGACGTGCAGGCGCTGGCCGGGGATTCCACGGACAATGTGCCAGGCGTCCCCGGCATCGGCGTCAAGACTGCCTGTCTCTTATACACATCTC
>CAXMLT010000014.1:0-4960 GCA_964194245.1 uncultured Hyphomicrobium sp. | reverse complement strand
TCAAAGGCCGCGACGGCAAGACCTACACGCTGCGCGCGACCGGCTCCATCGTCCAGTTTGAAGGCTTCCTCAAGCTCTACGAGGAGGGCCGCGACGAGCGCCTGCACGCCGCCCGGGGCAAGGACGACACGACCGAGGACGACGACCTCAGCCGGCGGCTTCCCGCGCTCGCCGAGGGCGACCGCGTGACCGACCGGTCGATCGAGACCGAGCAGCATTTCACCCAGCCGCCGCCGCGCTATTCGGAGGCGACGCTGGTCAAGAAGATGGAAGAGCTCGGCATCGGCCGGCCGTCGACCTATGCCTCGACGCTCGCCGTGCTGCAGGAGCGCGACTACGTCCGCATCGAGAAGAAGCGCCTGATCCCCGAGGACAAGGGCCGTCTCGTGATCGCCTTCCTGGAAGGCTTCTTCAAGCGCTACGTGGAATACGACTTCACGGCCGATCTCGAGGAGAAGCTCGACCTCATCTCCGACAACAAGCTCGAGTGGAAAGATGTGCTGCGCGACTTCTGGCGCGACTTCACCGGCGCTGTCGAAGAGATCAAGGACCTGCGCGTCGGCGACGTGCTGGAAGCGCTCAACGAACTCCTGGGGCCGCACATCTTTCCCCCGCGCGAGGACGGCGCCGACCCGCGCACCTGCCCGTCGTGCAAGACCGGGCGTCTCAGTCTGAAGATCTCCAGCAAGTACGGCGCCTTCATCGGGTGCGGGAACTATCCCGAGTGCCGCTACACGCGCCAACTCGCCGACCAGGGCGGCGATCCTGACGCCGCCGGCCCCGACGGCAAGCTTCTAGGCTACGATCCCGATACCGGGCTTGCGGTGACGCTGCGAACGGGGCGCTTCGGCCCTTACGTGCAGCTCGGCGAGGCCGTGGGAGAAGAGAAGCCCAAGCGCTCCAGCCTGCCCAAGGGCGTCGACGCCGGGACCATCGACCTGGAGAAGGCGCTGCAGTTGCTGTCGCTGCCGCGCGAGGTGGGGCTGCACCCAGAGACGGGCAAGCCTATCACCGCCGGCCTCGGACGCTATGGGCCGTTCATCCTTCACGACGGCCTCTACGCCAATCTCGAGTCGATCGAGGACGTGTTCTCGGTCGGCCTCAACCGCGCGGTCACTCTGCTCGCGGAGAAGGCAGCAGGCGGCGGCAAGGGCCGCTTCCAGCGCGCCAAGCCGACTGTGCTCAAGGATCTCGGCGAGCACCCGCAGGGCGGCGGCAAGATCGAGGTGCTGTCGGGCCGCTACGGCCCTTACGTGAAGCACGACAAGATCAACGCCACGATCCCCAACGGCAAGGACCCCGCCGCCATCACGGTCGCGGAGGCGGTCGAACTCCTCGCTGCGCGCGCCGCCAAAGGTCCCGGCAAGAAGCCGGTGCGCAAAGCGAAGACGGCGAAGCCCAAGGCGGCTGAGACGAAGCCGGCCGCGAAAGCCAGCAAGTCGGCGACTAAGGCTTCAAAGCCGAGGGGTGCCAGGGCCAAGGCGGAGGCCGCCGACGCAGAGGTCGACAGCTGACGCTTTTCTTGAAGCAATTTCCATGATCCAGACACGCTGAGATGGCGCGCAAACCCAACACTGCGAAGGGCCGCGTTGCCAAGCGGGGGAAGCTCCCCGACCGTTCCGAAATCCTCGACTTCATCCGCGACGCGCCCGGCAAGGTCGGCAAGCGCGAGATCGCGCGCGCGTTCGGCATCAAGGGTGCGGGCCGCCTCGACCTTAACCGGCTGCTCGCAAACCTGACCGGCGACGGCACGCTGTCGGGCAACCGCAAGGGCCTGCGCAAGACCGGCAGCCTGCCGCCCGTCGCCGTATTGGAGGTAACGGGCCGCGACGATGACGGCGATCTCATCGCCATCCCGCTCGTCTGGGAGGGCGCCGAGGGAGAGCGCCCCACCGTGCTGCTGCCCGTGCACCAGGCGCGCGGGCCGCAGGCCGACATCGAGACCGAGATCGCCGTTGGCGACCGCATCCTCGCCCGCATCACCGAGCTGCAAGATGCCGATGTCGAGGGCTACCGCTTCGAAGGCTCGCCCATCAAGCGGCTGCCGCGCGAGAAGCGCCGGCTGCTCGGCATCTTCCGCGCGCACCGCCAGGGCGGAGGCAGCATCGACCCGATCGACCGCAAGCAGCTCCGCTCCTGGTCGATCCGCAAGGGCGACGAGGGCCGCGCCAAGGACGGCGACCTCGTGCGCTTCGACCTCGTGCGCAAGGGGCGCACGCATGTGGCGCAGGCCACCATCCTGGAGAGCCTCGGCAATCCCGACGACCAGCGCCAGATCAGCCTCATCGCCGTGCACGCGCACGGCATCCCCGACGACTTTCCCGAGGGCGTGATCGCCGAATCCGAGAACCTTGCGCCGCCGCCGCTGCAGGGCCGCACGGATTTGCGCGCGCTTCCCCTCGTTACGATCGATCCGCCCGACGCACGCGACCACGACGACGCCGTCTTCGCCGAGCCCGACACCGATCGGGGCAACGAAGGCGGCTGGGTCGTCATCGTCGCCATTGCGGACGTCGCCCATTACGTGCGCCCCGGCACGCGGCTCGACCACGAGGCGCAACTGCGCGGCAACTCGGTCTACTTCCCCGACCGCGTCGTCCCCATGCTGCCCGAGCGCATTTCGAACGATCTGTGCTCGCTGCGCGAGGGCGAGGACCGCGCCTGCCTCGCCGTGCGCATGATCTTCGACCGCAGCGGCACCAAGAAGGCCCACACCTTCATGCGCGCGATGATGCGCTCCGCCGCCAAGCTCTCCTACCAGGAGGCGCAGGCGGCCATCGACGGCAAGCCGTCGGAGAAGTGTGTGCCTTTACTGGAGCCGGTGCTGCGCCCACTGTGGGCGACCTATGCGGCACTCAGCCAGGCGCGCGATAAGCGCGCGCCCCTCGATCTCGATCTGCCCGAGCGCAAGATCGTGCTCGACGAGGAGGGGAAGGTCGCCCGCGTCGTGACGCCGGAGCGGCTCGCCGCACACCGCCTGATCGAGGAGTTCATGATCCAGGCGAACGTCGCCGCGGCCGAGACCTTGGAAGGTAAACGCACGCCCGTCGTCTATCGCATTCACGATCAGCCCTCGAAGGAGAAGCTCGCGAGCCTGCGCGATTTCCTGCAGACGCTCGATATCGTGCTGGCGCCGCCGGGCACGCTGAAGGCTCAGCACTTCAACGGCGTGCTGGCGCGGGCAAAAAGCTTCCCCGTGCCCGAGCTCATCAACGAGGTCGTCCTGCGCAGCCAGAGCCAGGCCGAATACAACATCGAGAACATCGGCCATTTCGGACTGAACCTGCGCCGCTACGCGCACTTCACCTCGCCGATCCGCCGCTACGCAGACCTGCTCGTCCACCGCGCGCTGATCCGCGCGCTGAAGCACGGTGCCGGCGGGCTCGAGGACGCGGAGATCTCGCGGCTCCCCGACATCGCGAAGGCCATCTCGGACGCGGAGCGCCGCGCCATGGCGGCCGAACGCGAGACCGCCGACCGGCTGATCGCCACCCATCTCGCCGACCGCGTGGGCGCGACGTTTACTGGCCGCATCGCCGGCGTCACGCGCTCGGGTCTGTTCGTGCGGCTGAAGGACACGGGCGCCGACGGCTTCGTGCCGGTGTCCTCGCTGCAAGGCGATTTTTACTATCACGTCGAGGCGCAGCACGCGCTCGTCGGCAAGCGCACGGGCGAGACGTTCAGCCTCGGGGAAACGGTCGAGGTCCGGCTCGTGGAGGCGATACCCACCGCAGGCGCGCTGCGCTTTGAGATGCTGAGCGAGGGCAAGGCGCGCCGCAGCGCAGCAATGCGCCTGCCGCGCTCGGGCCCGCGGCGTCATAGACGTTGAGAGTTGCCGCCCGCGTCCTTTGGCGCATTTGACGGTCGATACGCAGGACACGAGATTGCGGACATGACGATAACCTCAGCCACCGATCCGACAGCCGCCGAGCCGGCGCGCTCGGTTTTGGAATCCATGAAGCGCGGCGCGGTCGGCCAGTGCCCGGCCTGTGGTAAGGGCAGGCTCTATACGCGCTACCTCAAGGTCGCGGATCGCTGCCCCGCGTGCGCCGAGGAGTTGCACCATCACCGTGCCGACGATGCGCCGCCCTACTTCACGATCCTCATCGTCGGACACTTCATCGTCGCCGGTGTCATGATGGTCGAGGAGTACTTCCACCCCGACTACTGGATCCACATCCTCATGTGGTTTCCGCTCACCATCGGCCTGAGCTTATGGTTTCTGCCGCGCGTCAAAGGGGCGCTCGTCGGCCTGCAATGGGCGCTGCGGATGCACGGCTTCGCCGGCCCCGGCGCATTCGACCCGGCCGCTCCTCCGCCCGATCCGGGCAACGGCTGACGCGTGGGCGCCTTATTTGCTCGCAACCGCGCAATCGGCTTCCCTTAACCGACTTACCTTGACACCAAAGTCGCGGCCGCTATGGTGCCGCTCCTTAAACACCCCTGCACGACGCGATAGCCTAAGGTTCCCCGGTCATGGCCAAGCCAGTCACACAGAAGATCAAGCTCATCTCCACAGCCGGCACGGGCTTTTTCTATGTGACGAAGAAGAACCCGCGCACGAGCACGGAGAAGCTTGTTTTCAAGAAGTACGATCCCGTCGTGCGCAAGCACGTCGAGTTCAAGGAGACGAAGATCAAGTAGCGGCAGCCGCCCGCGGGCGGACCGTTCGTATTTGTTTTGGTGATTTTGCCAGAGCCGTCGAAGCCGGACGCCGTATTGCAGCGCGTCGAGAGGCGATTGAGGCGGCGATGGTGCGCGGGCATAGGTGGACTTGACCAGGGCCCGCAACTCAACCCGGCAGCGGGGTAGTGAATCCGAGAAAGCCACGGACCCTGGTCTAGTGACCAAGTGGTTTGTCAAAGAGGGCGTTGACTCCCCGCCTGGTGCCGTGGCTCGTCCGATGCAGCTTCAACGAGGAGGCCACTCTAGCCGCTAGGACCTGTCTCTTATACACATC
>CAXMLT010000013.1:0-5589 GCA_964194245.1 uncultured Hyphomicrobium sp. | reverse complement strand
GACCTTCAGGTTATGAGCCTGACGAGCTACCGGGCTGCTCCACCCCGCGTCACCGAAGAATCCGAACGGTCTGACGAAAAAGACCTGCAGCCGCGTCCGGGGAAAAAGTATCGGCCGCGGGCGCGCCCGCGAGGCCGATAATAAAAGCCGCCCGTCACCGAGCGGCTTGTCGATGGCGCGGCTTATAGCACAATTCCAGGGCCTGTGAAGCCTTGGTGCCCAGCCGGCTCTCAAAAGGTGGTGACAGGCAAGAGATGGGGTCGGATCGCGGCTCCGTCAATACGTGTGCACCCATCCAACCCGTTCAGCCGGCGCGGCCGGCCGGCTGTTCCGGGCGCAGGCTGCTACCCCCTTCCCCCGCCAGGGCCGTGGCCCAATTGTGTGCGCGGATGAAATAGATGTTGCGGGCGTAGATCAGCAATCCCATGCCCTGGCCCAACATGAACACCGGATCGAGCCGGTATATCGCGTAGGCGAACAACATCGCCCCGCCCACCATGCTGAAATACCAGAACGTCTCCGGCACGATCGAGCGGCGCGCCCGCTCGCTCGCGATCCACTGCACGATGAAGCGCATGGAAAACATGAGCTGCGCCAGGAAGCCGACCCCGAGCCATGCCATCTCGGTGGCGGAGGTCGTGCTCCACCATTGGCTGAGCTGTGCAGCGGCGTGGCCAAAGAAGGTCATTGCGGTCGTGGTCCCCTGCGGTTTGGTCTGCAAAGCGTGCGGGCAAAGCCCCGCGTATCAGCTCTTATCGCTGGCGCTCAAGCGCGCCCCCTCATCGTTCACCGGCTTCAACCGCGCGCCAAGATCGCGCAACTGCACCTCCGGATGGCGCTCGACGATGGCCGGAACCTTCGTGCGCTTGCGCAGCCAGGTCACGCCGATGAGGTCATAGATGCCGACGAGGGCGCGATTGAGGTTGTTGTACTTGGAGACGCCGGCCTGCCGCGGCCGGTCGTTGACGGGGACATAGGCCACCTCGTGGCCGTAAGTCTGGAACAGGGCCGGCAGGTAACGGTGCATGCTGCTGAAGAACGGGAGCCGCAGGAACACCTCGCGCCAGTAAACCTTGATGCCGCAGCCGGTGTCGGGGCACTCGTCCTGCAGCACCTTGTCGCGAATCCAGTTGGCGGCGCGCGAGGCCCAGCGTTTGGAGCCCGTGGCCTTGCGCTCGGTGCGCACGCCGCCGACAAGCGCGGGGCCGGCGGTGCCGGGTGCGGCGAGCACCTCGAGAAGGCGCTGGATGTCGTGCGGATCGTTCTGGCCGTCGCCATCCATAGTGGCGATGATGGGGCTCGTGGCCGCCAGGATGCCGGAGCGCATGGCCGCGCTCTGGCCGCTGCGGCGATCATGCCGCAGGTAGCGCAAGCCGGAGTAGTTGCCGCTTTCGATGAGGGTCTTAATCTCGGCGCCGGTGGCGTCGGTGCTGGCGTCGTCGACGACGATCACCTCGGCGAGCCGCGAAGGAGGCACGCTCGCGTACGTCTCCTCGACGAGCCTGCCGATGTTGCCCGCCTCGTTCAGCGCCGGAATGACGACGGTGACGCGCATCAAGTGCCGCTATCCCACAGGCAAGCCGCGACCCCACCTCCTTAACGGTTCCGCGGCTCGCAGACTACCAGTCTTCACGACGGTCTTCCAACCTAGTAAATGAGCCACCATCGAGGCGCACGCACGCCTGAGGCCCTGAAAACCGCTGGTGTTGCCGAAGCGAAGCGCGAGCCCAATGTCACCAGCCCCCGGCCTCAACACGACGAGCCGCGAATTGCCGTGGACCGCGATTTTGATCGCCGGGCTTGCGGCGCTGCTGTGTGTCCGGCTCGCCGCACTCTACTGGAACGCCACTGACCTCTTTTTCGACGAGGCCCAGTACTGGGCTTGGAGCGAGCAGCCCGCGTTCGGCTATTTCTCCAAGCCCCCGCTCGTTGCCTGGCTTATCCGCGTCGCGACCGAGGCCTGCGGGCCGGGCGAAGCGTGCGTGCGCTTGCCCTCGCCGTTCCTGCACACCCTGACCGCGATCGCCGTGTTCTTTCTCGGGCGCCGGCTCTATGACGCCCGCGTCGGCGCGCTCTCAGCCCTCGCGTTCGCGACGCTGCCCGGCGTCTCGCTGTCGGCGGGGCTGATCTCCACCGACGTGCCGCTGCTCACCTGCTGGGCGATCGCGCTCGTCGGCTTCGCCGCGCTGTTCGAGACAGACAGGCTGTGGCCGGCGCTCGTCCTGGGCCTCGCCTTCGGCATCGGGCTCAATGCCAAGTACGCCATGGCGTGGTTCATCATGTGCGCGGCCGTATACCTACTGCTCACGCCCGAGCGCCGCGGCGTGCTCCGCGACTACCGATTGTGGATGGCGCTGGCGCTCGGCCTTTTGCTGATCGTGCCCAATCTCGGCTGGAACTACGCCAACAGCTTTGCCACCTTCACGCATACGGCGGAGAACGCCAACTTCGGCGGCACGCTTTTCAATCCACTGAAGGTCGCCGAGTTCGTCGGCTCGCAGTTCGGCGTGTTCGGGCCGATCCTGTTCGGCGCCTACCTCGTCATCGCCTGGCGCGCCTCAATGCAGCGCCTGCCGGAGCCCGATCGCTATCTGCTGGCGTTCTCGGCTCCGATCCTCATCGTGATCACACTCGAGGCCTTCATCTCGCGCGCGCATGCCAACTGGGCCGCCCCGGCCTACGTCGCCGGCGCCGGGCTGGTGATCGCGACCATGGTCCGCGACGGCGCCTGGAGCTGGCTCAAGGTCTCGTTCGCCATAAACGTCGCCCTGCTCCTGCTGCTCGCGCTGGGGACGACGACGGCGGGCAGATTGCCGAACCCCGTGGGGTCCGATCCCTTCGCGCGCACGCTCGGATGGCACGATGTGGCGCAGGCGACCGAGGCCGAGCTCGCAAAAGCGCGCGCGGCAGGGCACCCGTTCGCCGCCGTGCTGTCGGACGACCGGGCGATGACGGCGGAGCTGCTCTATTATATGCGCGGCGAAGCGACGCCGGTCCTCGCTTGGCGCAAGGGTGCGCCGCATGACCATTTCGAGCTGACGCGGCCGTTCACTGCCGCGACTACCGGCCCCGTTCTTCTCGTCCGCGAAGGGACCGACGCGGGCCCGGCCGCCGGCGCGTTCGCGAGCGCGGACCAGTTCGCCGATCTCGACCTGCCTGCCGGGGACAACGCGCGTCGTCGCGTGACGTTCTACGTGCTCTCGGGATACAAGGCGCAATGACGGCAGGCGACGACCGCACCCGCAAAGCCTCTGAGCGTCCGCCGGAGGAGCCTGGCGCGCTTTCCGAGACCTTCGTGCTGCTCGACAACAACTCAGGCAGCGGCGCGCCCTCGCTCCTGTTCACCGATCCCGTCGAGATCGTGTCCGCCGAGACGCCGGAAGAGGTTTCGGCCGCACTCGCACGCATCGAAGCCGCGGTGAAGAGCGGCCTGCATGCGGCGGGCTTCTTCGCCTACGAGCTCGGTTATGTGCTGGAGCCCAAGCTTGCCGGCCTGATGCCGAAGCGGCGCAACGTGCCGCTCCTCTGGCTCGGCCTCTACAAGTCGCCCGTCGAGATGACCAGCAAGGAGGTCGAGCACTGGCTCGCCACCCACACGCGCAGCGGCTCCTACCACTTCGCCGACGTGACGCTAGCGTGGGACGAGGCGGCCTACCTCAAGCGCTTCGTGCAGGTGCAGGAGAAGATCCGCGCGGGCGACATCTACCAGCTCAACCTGACCTTCAAGGCGCGCTTCAATCTGTCGGGCTCGCCGCTGACGTTCTTCCTCGACCTGCGCCAGAAGCAGCGGGTTGCCTACGGCGGCATCGTCGACACGGGCAAGGTGACGGTGCTGTCGGCGTCGCCGGAGCTATTCATCGAGCAAGAGGGCCGCATCGTCTCGACGCGGCCCATGAAGGGCACAGCGCCGCGCGCCGGCACGATTGAAGCCGACGCGGAGGCGCGGCGGCAGCTCGCGACCGACGTGAAGCAGCGCGCGGAAAATCTGATGATCGTCGACCTAATGCGCAACGACATCGGCCGCATCGCCGAGATCGGCAGTGTCAGAGTCACCGACCTTTTCACCGTGGAGACGTTCCAGACCCTGCACCAGATGACGTCCGGCATCCGCGCGACGCTCAAAGAGGACATCGGCATGGCCGAGCTGCTGCGCGGCATCTTCCCGCCGGGCTCAGTCATCGGCGCCCCCAAGATCCGCGCGATGGAGCTGATCGCGGGTCTCGAGACGGAGCCGCGCGGTGTCTACTGCGGCGCCATCGGTCACGTCTCGCCCCAGGGTCGCGCGCTGTTCAACGTGGCGATCCGCACCGCGGTTGTGTTCCGCGACGCCACCGGCGAGATGGGCATCGGCTCCGGCATTGTCTGGGATTCGCAAGGCGAAAAGGAATACGCCGAGTGCCTCCTGAAGATGAAGTTCCTCACCGATCCCGTGAAGCGGTTCGATCTGATCGAGACCATGCTCTACGAGCCGGGGGGCGAGCTCGTGCTGCTCGAGCGGCACATGGATCGGCTGCGCACGTCAGCGCACTATTTCGCCTTCGCCTTCGATGAGGCAGCCGCGCGGCGGGCGCTTGCGGAAACGGTGAAGGGCAAGGCTGACCGCCTGCGCGTCCGGCTGCTGCTGTCGGAAGGCGGTGCCGTCTCGGTGACGACGACACCTCTCCCGCCCGCGAAGGCGGATGCCGTTATGCGCTTCGTCCTGTCGCCCACGCGGCTCAACAGTGCCGATATCTTCCTTTTCCACAAGACGACGCGGCGCGAGATGTATGACCGTGAGTGGCAGCACTATTCGGAGAGCGCTGGCTCTGATGAGGTCATTTACCTCAATGAGCGCGGCGAGCTCGCCGAAGGCAGCCGCACGACGATTTTCCTTGAGAAGGACGGCCAATTGCTCACGCCGGTGCTGAGCTCCGGGCTGCTCGCCGGGACTTTGCGCGCCGATCTGTTGGCGTCAGGGCGCGCAAGAGATGCGGTGCTCACGCTCAACGATCTTGAGACCGCCGACGCCATCTATTTGGGGAACTCGGTGCGCGGTCTCGTGCGCGCGGAGCGGATTGACCGTTAAGGCTCGCCGCGAGCCAAATTCAAAAAAGCAAATCTAGAATGAGAATTACTTTTGCGGTTCTTCTTCTGAGGCAACGTTGCCGAGCCCAGCCTTGCCGGTGACGGCACCGCCCAACAGCGCTGCAATCAGGAAAGCTAGGGCGGCCAGCGTGAGCGCGGATGCAATAATGATCTCGCGCGACGAGCGGCGCACGCGGTCAGCGTACGAATCCAATTTGCCGAATCTCCATCTCATGCCGGCGAATAAATCCCCATCACGCTCCCAGGAACCAGAGCGCTAGGTGCCGCGCGACACAAGGGCACAGCGATTGCGGCTGACCTGCGGCTGCCTAAAGTCCGCGCATAACGCAACCGAGCACGAGGATCACTTGCGCTAGTAACAGCGCCCAAAACTCGTTGCCGATGAGGAACGGGATCTGTGCACCGAATAATTTCATGATCAGCACAGTGACGGTCAGGATAATCGACACCATGAACGTCAGGATGCCAGGCGCCTTGAGAGCCCGTCCGGGAACATCTTGAATC
>CAXMLT010000012.1:0-4080 GCA_964194245.1 uncultured Hyphomicrobium sp. | reverse complement strand
GTGTATAAGAGACAGATATAGGACTTGTCGAACGGCTGCGGGTGCGAATGCGAAAAGGTGCTTGGGATTGAGGCCAGGTTGTAATCGGCCCCGTCGCGAACCGACTGCAGATAGATTCGCTGTACGTCGGCAAGACTCTGGTTGAGGATGAGAGTCGACAAAGAGCGCTCCGAAATTGGAAAGAGGCTGGCCTGAACCGCCTTGTACGCCGGCGCCAACTTGGCATTTCGGATGACGAAGATGCGGTGCTGCGGAGGCGACGGATGCAGCTTGTCGAGGTCTCGGAAGGACACGTTGACAGGTAGCAGAAAGACCTGCGTTGAGACTCCGCCGTCGACGTGCAACTCTTCGTGCTCGTAGCCTGCTGCGGCCACGTTGATCCGGACCGGCGGGAACAATCCGGGGACCGCGGTGGAGGCCAGCAATATTTGCCTGAACAGCTGGAGCGCCCCCGCGTGATTGCTGGAAGCGATCTCACCCATGTTCCAGATCGCCAATCTCTGCGTGTCTAGATTCGTGGTCCCTATAAGCAGTAGGCGGCCTTTCCGGTATTCGCGTGCTGTGGCAGCGAGCAATCTACGGTCGACGTATTTTGCAATGAGTTCGGCTAACGGGGAGGAATCCGCGAGCGCAGGTCCGCCGAGCAAGCCGTCGAGTGGATCGCTGCGGTAAAGATCATCGGATGTGTAGTTGAGCCACATCGCGCGGAGCTGTGGGTCGTGGTCCCGCCCGAGAAAAGCGAAGGGGGCAATCAGCGCACCCGCACTAATCCCTGTGACGACATCAAAGCTCGGCCTTTTGCCTGTCGCAGACCAGCCGACGAGCAGTCCTGCGCCGTAGGCACCATCGTCTGCGCCCCCCGATAAAGCGAGGTAACTGACTACCGGCCGGCCCTCAGCGTTGGTCGACGTCTCGGACAGCTGCCGCAACCCCAGCTGGCGCAGCGCTTCGTCCGGCTTATCGAGATGCTCGTCAAACCAGAAGCGAGCCTTAGCCAAGCCCGGAACGTGCGCGTTCTCCGCAAGCGCAGGAGGAACCGGATTGCGCAGCGATGCGGTTGCGCAGCCGCTCAAAGCTAGCAGCGAAGCAGCAAGGGCGAATGCCTCCACTGTCCTGCAGTTAGATCGCGCCCCCATTTACCCCTCCGCTACTGCTGCTGGCCAACCCTTCGCCAGCTCCCTCAGCCGGCGAACTCGGGAACGTGCCAACTGTTCCCCTTCAGCTCTGCCCCCGTAAACGATGCCTCTGACCCAAGCGGGATCTCCGCATCTGCGGGCGATATGCGGAACCACGTTACGTAGAGCGCAGGTAGGAATGCGAGAGTAAGGAGCGTCGCCACAACCAGCCCACCCATAACGGCGTAGGCCATCGGCCCCCAGAACACGGTTGGTGCAATCGGGATCATGCCGAGGATAGCTGCGGCTGCGGTCAGCAGAATCGGACGCAGGCGATGCTGCGTGGCGACAATGACCGCATTCCAGGGATGGAGGCCATTGGCGATTTCAGTCTCGATCTGGTCGATCAGAATCACCGAGTTTCGGATAACCATGCCCATCAGCGAGACAATGCCCAGAATGGCGACGAAACCCATCGGTGCACCCGACACCAGCAACGCCCCGGCGACCCCGATGAGGGCCAGCGGCGCCGTAGCCAGCACCAGGAACAGGCGCTGGAAGCTCTGCAGCTGCACCATCAGGATCGTTACCATGATGAGCAGCATGAGTGGGAACACAGCGAAAATACTGGCCTGGGCTTTGGCGCTGTCCTCAACGGTGCCGCCGGCAACCACGTCGTAACCCGCCGGAAGTTTCGCCTTGAAGGTGGCAACCTCTGCGGCAAGCGAGCGCACGACTGTCACCGGCTCGATCCCTGGGGCAGTGTCCGCTTGGACGGTGACGGTTGGAACGCGGTGCCTGCGCCAAATCAACGGCGGCTCGAGGCCGTATGAGAGCTTAGCCACCTGCTCCAGCGGCACCGCCTTGCCGCCGGGGGTCTCAAGCATCAGGCTGCGCAAGGTCTCAAGCTTCGCGCGCTCCTCCGGGATCGCACGGGCGACGATATCGATGAGATAGATGCTGTCGCGCACCTGCGTCACGTTGGTGCCGGACAAGACCGCATTGATGGTCTCACTCAAGGCTTGTGAGCTGATGCCGAGCGCACGCGCGCGATCTTGATCCACCTCGACGCGGACAGCCTTCGAGGGCTCGTTCCAGTCGAAGTTAATGTTGCGTGCATTCGGGCTGTTACCGAGCAACGATGCGAAGTCGTGCGCAAGCTCGCGTACTTTCGTCGGATCTGGTCCGCTGATGCGGAACTTGAGCGGCCAGCCGACAGGCGGTCCAAGCTCGAGTGGGCTCACTCGCGACTGCACCTGTTCGAACTCAGGCCGTTGCAGCGCGGCGACGATGCGTTGCTGCACGCCGGAGCGCGCTTTGAACCCTTTGGTGACCACCACCGCTTGCGCGAAGAAGTCGTTGGTGAGTAGCTGGTCCAGTGGCAGGTAGAAGCGAATGGCGCCGCTGCCGATATAGAACGACCAGCGCTCGACATCGGGGTCGGTCTTCAAGATCGCCTCGAGGTCATCGACCACTTTGCGCGTCGCATTGATGGAAGACCCTTGTGGCAACGTGACATCGACGAGCAGCTCGGGACGGTCGGAGCTCGGGAAGAATTGCTGCTGTACGAGCTGCATGCCGAGGAGTGAGGCAACGAACAGGCCTGCCGTGCCAGCAATGACGGCGTACTTCATCCGCAGAAGGCGATCGAGGACGGCGTGGAAGGCACGCGCAAAGCGCGATGGCTCGTGGCCATGGCCCTTCAGCTTGTCGGGAAGAATGAACACGCCGGTGAGGGGCGTGAACAGCACGGCGACCACCCATGAGGCAACGAGCGCTACTCCTACAACCGCAAACAGCGTGAAGCAGTACTCACCGGCGCCGCTCGCCGCAAAGCCGACGGGGATGAACCCGGCGATTGTGACGAGGGTGCCCGTCAGCATCGGGAAGGCCGTGGAAGTGTAGGCGAAGGTCGCGGCAGTGATCTTGTCGCAACCCTCCTCGAGTTTCGTGATCATCATCTCAACCGCGATCATCGCGTCGTCGACGAGAAGTCCGAGCCCGATGATGAGCGCGCCCAGCGAGATGCGCTGGAGGCTGATGCCTGTGAGCTTCATGACCGCGAAGGTGATGGCGAGAACGAGCGGTATGGCGATGGCGACGACGATGCCGGGACGCCAGCCCAATGACAGAAAGCTCACCCCCAGCACGATGGCGATGGCCTCGACCAGAGTCTTTACGAACTCTCCGACGGCCTCCTCGACGACCTGCGGCTGGTCTGCGACGAGATGCGCCTCGATGCCGGCCGGCAAGTCTGAGGTGAGCTGGGCGAGCCGTTCCTTTATGTGCTCCCCGAACTCCAGAACATTGGCGTTCTTGGTCATCGAGATGGCGAGGCCGATGGCCGGAGTGCCGTTGTAGCGGAATATCGGCTGCTGCGGGTCGACGTAGGTGCGGCGCACTTTGGCGATGTCGCTGAGGCGGAAGAACCGGCCGTTGACGCGGAAGTTGATGGCCTTGAGGCTTTCTTCCGACGTGAATTGACCCGAAACGCGGATGGCAATATTCTCGGGCCCTGCATCGACGGTGCCGCTGGGCTGGATGGCGTTCTGCGCCTGCAGCGTTTCGATCAGTTGGGAAATGTCGAGCCCCATGGCGGCGAGCTGCTGGGTAGAGAACTCCAGGTAGATCTTCTCGTCCTGCGTGCCAATGAGATCGATCTTGTCAACGTCAGGAACGCCGCGCAGCTCGCCACGTAGACGCTCGGCCTGGTCGCGCAACTCGCGATGCGAAAAGCCATCCGAGGTCAGGGCGAAGATGAGCGAATAGGTGTCACCGAACTCGTCGTTGAAGAACGGGCCCTGAATTCCTTGCGGTAACGTCTGCTTGATGTCGCCGACCTTCTTGCGGGCCTGGTACCAGAGGTCCGGTACCTGGGACGCGCGCGTTGCGTCCTTGAGGGTGACGAACACCACGGACTCGCCGGGCTTGGTGTAGCTCTTCAGATAGTCGAGGTTCGGCAGCT
>CAXMLT010000011.1:0-18937 GCA_964194245.1 uncultured Hyphomicrobium sp. | reverse complement strand
GAGCCACTTCGAACAGGACGCCGCCTCCTGCCAGTCGAAGTGCGCGGCGCCCGTCGAGCTCTACTACTACCAGAACCCCGGCGCGGCCGTAGACCAGTCGGTCGCGCTGCATACCCAGGAGCCCTACACGAGCCTCAAGACCGCGTTCCGCTATCGCAAGGAGCTCGTGAAGGGCTGCTCGTGCAAGGAAGCGGAATACACTCCGCCCGAGGGCGAGCAGGCCGGCAAGCGGGCCGACACCGATGCGACGACCGGCTGGGAAGCGCGATCTGAGCCGGAAGCGAAGTCGCGGTGACGCGATGCCGCCTCGGAAGGCGCCCATGGGCCTCACGCGCAAGCACACGATCGGCCGTCCGGACACCCTCGCGCCGATGATCGAGCTTCGGCCTCTCTCCATCGACGACCTGTCGATGGCCCGCTACATCCACACCGCAGCCTTCGCGCGCACCGCTTCCGCGCACTACTCGACAGCGGACATCGAGGCGTTTGACCAATTCGTGCGCAGCCCGCGCTACGCCGACCTGATGCTCGGCAACCCCGCGGTCGCCGCCTGGCTCGGGGAGGACATGGTTGCGACGGCCGCCTGGAGCCCGGGCGAAGGGCGCAGCCCGACGGCCCGCATATTCGGTGTGTTCGTGCGCCCGATGTTCACTGGCGAGGGCATCGGACGGCGTATCGTCGGGCATGTCGAGGAGGATGCGCGCGGCGCTGGCTTTCCAGCGATCGAGGCCGCAGCCACGCTCAACGCTGCTGGCTTCTTCGAGGCGATCGGCTATCGCTTCGTGCGCGGAGGCAAATGGGCGCTGCCGTCGGGACACGAAATGGCGGTCACCTTCCTGCGCAAGGCCGAGTTCGCCGGCATCTGAACGTCACGCGCCGAGCCCTCACCCTGCTCGCATGCATAGCAGGCTAACGCCCGCTGCCGAGCAGACGGCGCGCGGCCTTCTCCCGACCGATGAGAGGCAGCAGCACCTTGAGCTCGGGTCCGTCCTCAAGGCCCGTCAGCGCGAGCCGCAACGGATGGAACAGCGCGCGGCCTTTGCGCCCCGTCGCCGCTTTGAGCGCGGTGATCCACACGTCCCACGTCGTATCGTCCCATGGCTCGGCCGGCAGCACCGCAGCGGCGCGCGTGGTCAGCTCCGTGTCCTCGCTCAGCGGAGAGACCTCGCCCGCAACGATGCTCCACCAGCGGCCCGCGTCCTCTAGTGTCGAGAGGTTGCCGCGCACGGCCTCCCAGAAGCCCGCACCGCCGCCCACGCCCAGCGCCTTCAGCCGCGGCGCGACATCGTCATACGGCAGCTTGTGAAGAAGCCGCGCGTTGAGCGCTTTCAACTCGTCGAGGTCGAAGCGCGCGGGTGCGGTCGATATCTTGGAGAAGGCGAAAAGGCGCGCCAGGTCTTCCAGGTGCGCGTGCGGCTCGATCGGGTCCGACGTGCCGATCAGCGCCGTATAGCTCGCGACCGCCATCGGCTCCAGGCCGGAAGCGCGAAAGCTCTCGATCGATAAGGCGCCGAGGCGCTTCGACAGCGCATGACCGTCGGCCCCGATAAGCAGGCTGTGATGGCCGAAGGCCGGCGGCTCCTTCCCGAGGGCCTCGAAGAGCTGCAACTGCACGCCGGTGTTGGTGACGTGGTCCTCGCCGCGGATGACGTGGCTGATGGCAAAGTCGGCGTCATCGACGACGCTCGTGAAGGTATAGAGGAAGGTGCCGTCGGCGCGGATGACGACGGGGTCGGAGAGCGAGCCGACGTCCACCGTCTGGTCGCCGCGGATCAGATCGTTCCACGATACGATCGTGGGCAGCGGATCAAGACCGCCCTCGGAGTTGGCGAGCCGGAAGCGCCAATGCGGGTGCCGGCATTCTGTTTCGATCGTTGCGCGCTCTTTGTCAGAAAGCCTCAGCGAGCTGCGGTCGTAGATCGGTGGCAAGCCGCGCGCGAGCTGGCGCTTGCGTTTACGGTCGAGCTCGTCCTCGGTCTCGTAGCAGGGATATAGGCGCCCGCTGCGCTTCAGGCTCTCGGCGGCTTCCACGTATCGCGAAACGCGCGTCGACTGGCGCTCCTCGAGCGCCCAGGCCAGCCCAAGCCAGCGCAGGTCCTCACGGATACCCTCGGCGAACGCCTCCGTCGAGCGCTCCGCGTCAGTGTCGTCGAGGCGCAGCATGAAGGTGCCGCCCTGCGCCTTGGCGAACAGCCAGTTGAGGATCGCCGTGCGCACGTTGCCGACGTGCAGACGACCGGTAGGGCTCGGCGCGAAGCGAACCATGACAGCCATTGATGGGGTCCGGATGTCGTCGATGATCGGCGACACCCTATATAGCGGGCGCTCGGGAACTCAAGCGCGATCGGAAGACGGCCCATGGTCGCGCGGTCAACGCGGCGTCAGAAGTTGATCTTCGCGCCGGTGATGACCTCTTGGAAGCCGTCGATCTCGGTCTTGCCGATCGGCGCGCCGGTGGCGGCGGTCGCCGCATTGCCCATGAGACTGCCGTCCGCGAACTGGTAGACCATGTAGAGGTTCAAGTCGGCTTTTTCGAACTTCTGAATAATGCCAGCCTGCCAAAAATTGATGTTGGCGCTGACGGTCTTGCCGGCGTTGGAGCCCGGGTCGTCATGGCGGTAGTTCGCGAAGATCTCTGTCGGTCCAAACTCACACCATTTTCTTCTCGATCCCCGGCCGAACGAACCAGGTCGTGCTGTCGGGTTCGATCAGCTTGGCTTCGGTCACCGTGTTGCCCGTGTCGACGACCATGCGCCCCCAGCCGCCGAAGACGAACAACCCCGTCGGCTCGTGCTTGACGGTCGCGGCCGCGCCCTCCCAGGTGCATTCAAAATTGGGAAGCGACGTCGTTACGGTGGTGCCTGAGATGCAAGGCGTTCCCCCCACGACATAGGGGTTCAGGGTGGGGCTCCTCACGGTGCCGGGATCGTTGCTCGCGCCATAACCGGCTCTGGCGAGCACACTGAAATCTCCAAATTTCTCTTTGTAGGTCAGGGCCGCGTCCCGGACGTCGTCCTCGCCTCAGGAGGCGCTCAACACCAACCCGTGCCATTCAGGGGAGTCATAGCGCACGACGCTCCTCCGCGCGGCGTCGCCGGGCGTCGAGTTGTTGAAGCCGCGCAAGACATTTGGCCATGTGAGGTTGTTCACAAGGTTGCCGTTGCTCCTGATGAAGAAGGCGGACATGAAGATGGGCGGGCCCTCGGCGTCGTCGACATTGCGCGTGAGCGTCGGATCGGCGTCATCGAGAAGATGGTAGGTGGCCATACCGTTGAGTCCCACGGCGACCTGGCCAAGTTGCTTGTTCTTGAGGAACCAGTAGCTCTTGCGCACAAACTGGCGGTAGTCCCCGTTGATAGGGTTCGTGCTTTGAGATTTGTCGGTGAACTGGTTCCACTGGTTGGAAACGTGACCCTGAACGGCAATTTCGAGCAGGTAACCGCCCGACCAGTCCTTGTCGATTTTCACCTCGCCGAGGAACTTGACGCGAGACTGCTCGACCATGTTGGTGCCGAGGTAGGCGTTGTGCTGCGTGCCGTCGTCCCAGAGGAACAGCGCCTCGTTGATCCAGCCGGAGATCGTCAGGCTGACTTTGCGGTTGCCCTTGCGCGCCGTAGTCGACTCGAGCTCTGCGATGCGCTCCTCGAGATCAGCACAGCAGTTGCCGCCGAGATCGGCGGCGATTGCGGGCGTTGTCATGATCGCGCCGAGCCCTACCGCGACGACCATGCCGCTGCAGATCGCGCCCCATGTCTGCTTGCCGACTGCCATACCCCGCCGCCCTTCTCGTCCGCTATCTTGGAATACGCTCCGACATAACAGATTGATCTCAGGGGCTTTAAAGGCCCCAGCGAACGCCACACAACCTGTGAGCTGATTCTCGTGTCGGGCATAAAACAGCCCGTGCCACGGGCCAGCGCCGACTCAACGCACTGAGGATTGCGCGCAACGCTCCGAAGTGGAGCGCAGAAAAAATGCGCAGCTTATGCAAGATCGGGAGGGCAACCTCGGCCATAGCCGAGAGGCGCGGCGCTCGTCAGGTCAAAGAGCGCTTCGCTCCGACCCGACTTGTAGGGGCCCCCGCGGCGTTGCCGGTACCGCTCGTTGCCGCGCCCAGCACCTCGCGGAACCGGTTGACGATCGGGTAGCGCCGATCGCGCCCGAAGTTCCTGGCCGAGATCTTCACACCAGGCGGCGCCTGCCGCCGCTTGTACTCGGCGAGATACAGGAGCCGCTCCACCTTCTTCACCGTCTCCGCCGGATGCCCCCGCGCGACGATCTCCGAGAGCGGCATCTCCTTCTCAACGAGGCATGCGAGGATGTCGTCGAGCACCGGATAGGGGGGCAGCGAATCCTGATCCGTCTGGTTGGGGCGCAGCTCCGCCGTCGGCACCTTTGTCAGGATGCCTTCCGGGATGGCGACGCCCTTAGGCCCGCGGCCCCCCTTCGGCACATGCGCATTGCGCCAGCGTGCCAGCCGATAGACCTCCATCTTGTAGAGGTCCTTGATCGGATTGAAGCCGCCATTCATGTCGCCGTAGAGCGTGGCGTAGCCAACCGACATCTCCGACTTGTTGCCGGTCGTCACCACCATACCGCCGAGCTTGTTTGACATCGCCATCAGGATGACGCCGCGCGCCCGCGACTGGATGTTCTCCTCGGTCAGGCCAGGCTCGGTGCCGGCGAACACGGGGTCGAGCGCCTTCGTGAGGCCTGCCACCGCCGGCTCGATCGGCAGCGTATCGTAGCGCACGCCCAGCGCCTCGGCGCAGCGGGAGGCATCGCGCACGCTCTCGTTGGAGGTGTAACGGTATGGCATCATCACAGCATGCACGCGTTTCGGCCCCAGCGCGTCGACGGCCATCACGGCGACGAGGGCACTGTCGATGCCGCCGGAGAGCCCGAGGATGACGCCGGGGAAGCCGTTCTTCTCCACGTAGTCGCGAAGTCCGAGCACGCAGGCCTGATAGGCCGCCGCATCGCCCTCCTCGATGGTCGCGAGAGGCGCCTGCTCGCAGTGCCAGCCGGTCGGCGTCTTGCGCCACTCCGTTACGGCGACCGCCTCCTCCCAAGCGGGGAGCTGCGCGGCGAGACTGCAGCCGGCGTTGAGCACGAAGGAGGCGCCGTCGAAGACGAGCTCGTCCTGTCCGCCAACCTGGTTGATATAGGCGAGCGGCAGCCCCGTCTCGGTGACGCGCGCGACCGCCCGGTTCATGCGCACGTCGGGCTTCGTCCAGTCGAAGGGTGAGCCGTTGGGGCTGATGAGTATCTCAGCACCGCACTCCGCTAGGCACTCAGTGACGTCCGGACCCCAGATGTCCTCGCAGATCGGCACGCCAAGACGCACGCCGCGGAAACTCATCGGCCCTGGCATCGGCCCCTGCGCGAACACCCGCTTCTCGTCGAACACGCCGTAGTTCGGCAGGTCGACCTTGAAGCGCACGGCGGTGACCTTACCGGCGTCGAGAAGCGCCACGGCGTTGTAGACCTTGCCGCCCTCCGGCCACACTGTACCGGTGAGCACGGCGGGGCCGTCCTTGATCTCAGCAGCGAATGCGTCCACGCGCTCACGCGCGGCCGTCTGGAAGGCCGGCTTAAGGACGAGGTCCTCGGGCGGATAGCCCGTTACGAACAGCTCGGGGAACACGATCAGGTCGGCGCCGGACGCCTCGGCCCGCATCGCCCGCAGCTTGGCGATGTTGGCGTCGAGGTCGCCAACGATCGGGTTCGCCTGGGCGAGCGCGATCTTCAGGCGCGTTGCTGGGGTTTGCGACATGGACCGACCTTAAGCCGCCGTTCCCTTCCCACCCCTTACGGGGAGGTCAGGGCGCTCACGCCACGACGGGAATCGGGTGCGACAGCCCTTCACGCTCCTGCTTCAAGCGCTCCGCGATCAGGAAAGCGAGCTCCAATGCCTGGTCGGCGTTGAGGCGGGGATCGCACAGCGTGTCGTAGCGGTCCTTGAGCTGCGCTTCCGAGATGTTGGCGGAGGCGCCGCCCGTGCACTCTGTGACGGGCGAGCCGGTCATCTCCACGTGGATGCCGCCAGCGACCGTCCCCTCGGCGCGATGCACTGCGAAGAACGATTCGGCTTCCTTGAGAATGCGGTCGAAGGGCCGCGTCTTGTAGCCGTTGGCGGCGGAAATCGTATTGCCGTGCATAGGATCGCAAGACCATACGATAGTGCGGCCCTCCTTCTTAACGGCCCGGATGAGTTTCGGCAGGTGTTTATCGACCTTGTCGGCGCCGAAGCGGCAGATGAGTGTCAGCCGGCCCGGCTCGTCGGACGGATTGAGGATGTCGATCAGGCGGATGAGGCCGTCGGGCTCGAGCGTCGGCCCGCACTTGATGCCGACCGGGTTCTTGATGCCGCGCAGGAACTCCACGTGCGCGTGATCGGGCTGACGCGTGCGGTCGCCGATCCAAAGCATGTGGCCGCTGGTTGCGTACCAGTTGTGCGTACCGCCCGCCTCGTCACGGCGCACGAGCGCTTGCTCGTAGCCGAGCAGAAGGCTCTCGTGGCTCGTGTAGAACGAAGTGCGCCCCAGCGCCGGCACCGTATCCGCCGTCACGCCGCACGAGCGCATGAAGCGCAGCGCCGTCTGGATCTGCTCGCCCATCTCCCGGTACTTCTTGCCGAACGGCGACTTCTGCTCGAAATCGAGCAGCCAGCGCAGCACGTTGTCGAGGCTGGCATAGCCGCCCTCCGAGAACGCGCGCAGCAGATTGAGCGTCGCCGCCGACTGGCGGTAGGCCTCGAGCTGGCGGTGGGGATCGGGAATGCGGTTGCCCGCGTTGAAACCCTCGCCGTTGATGATATCGCCGCGATAGCTCGGCAGCTCCACGTCGCCCCGGCGCTCGGCCGCCGAAGACCTCGGCTTGGCGAACTGCCCCGCGATGCGCCCAACCTTCACCACCGGCGAGCCACCGGCGTACGTCAGCACCACCGCCATCTGCAGGAAGACGCGGAACAGCTCGCGGATATGGTTCGCACCGTGCTCGTTGAAGCTCTCGGCACAGTCGCCGCCCTGCAGCAGGAAGGCATCGCCGGCGGCGACCTCGGCAAGCGCGCGCTTCAGCTTATCGGCCTCGCCCGCGAACACGAGCGGCGGGTAGGACGCGATCTTGGCCTCGACCTCGGCGAGCGCCGCCTTGTCGGGGTACTCCGGGACCTGTACGATCGGCTTTCCGCGCCAGCTGTCTGGGGACCAGGCTGCAGCCATTTCCTCAACTCTCCTTCTGCGGCCCGAGGGTTCGCAAACGCCTGCAAGACCGGCCGCCGGCCCGGGAACTCCGGGCCTCGCGTTCAAGGCATTATGCCATTTGTCACGGCTTATAGGCTACCCTTCGGGTGGAGGCCAGGGGCCGAAGATGCCTCAAGTTGCATGCGCGAAATGGTGCCGCCGGCATCGAATTTCCAGCCTGCGGCGTTGGCTTCCGAGGCTAGCGGAAGCGAACGGAGCACCGCCCGCTTGAAAGAGCCATCGTTCACTTTCGGGATCGAGGAAGAGTACCACCTCATCGACCTCGCGACGCGAGGCTTTGCGCCGGTTCCCCAGGAGCTGATGGCGGCCTGTGAGTCCCTGCTCGGCAAGCGGGTTGCGCCCGAGTTCTTCCGCTCCCAGCTCGAGGTCGGGACCGGCGTCTGCCGCGATTTTCGCGCCGCACGCCAAAAGCTCGCGCACCTGCGCCGCACGATCGCCGACAAGGCCCGCGAATTCGGGATGGCGCCGATTGCCGCCTCGACCCACCCCTTCGCCGACCGCTCCACGCTCGAGACGACGCCCAAGGCCCGCTACCAGGCGCTTGCGCGCGACTTCGCCGGGATCGGGCGGCGCCTCGCTATCTGCGGCATGCACGTACACGTGGCCATCGAGGACGAAGAGCTTCGCATCGACCTAATGAACCAGGCGCGCTATTTCCTGCCGCACCTCCTCATGCTCTCGACCTCCTCTCCGTTCTGGCAGGGCGAGGATACGGGGCTCAAGAGCTACCGGCTCGCCGTGTTCCACGAGCTGCCGCGGACAGGGCTTCCCCAGCGCTTCGAGAGCTACGGCGAATTTTCGCGCACCGTCGACGTGCTCGTGCGCAACGGCGTCATCGAGGACGCCTCCAAGATCTGGTGGGATCTGCGCCCCTCTATCCGCTTCCCCACGCTCGAGATGCGCGTCACCGACATCTGCACGCGCATAGAGGACGCGATGTCGGTCACCGCGCTCTACGTCTGCATTCTGCGCATGCTCTATCGGCTGCGGCGCTCCAACCACAAGTGGCGCTCCTATCCCTCCTTCCTTATCGAGGAGAACCGCTGGCGCGCGCAGCGCTACAGTGTGCGCGACCGGCTGTTCGACTTCGGCAAGGGGGAACTCGTGCCGTTTGCGGCGCTGATCGACGAGCTGCTCGATGTCATCGCCGAGGATGCCGCCGTGCTCGGCTGCGAACGCGAGGCGAGGAACGCGCTCAATATCGCGACCGGCGGTACCAGCGCGGACCGGCAGGTTCAATGCTATGTGGCCATGCTCGCGCAGGGTGCGGCGCCGGAGGATGCGCTGAAGGGCGTCGTCGACCAGCTCGTCGCCGAGACCGTCGCCGGCACCTGAGCTGGCTCAAAGCCCCGCGGCCATGCCGCCGTCAACCGCGAGCTCGGCACCCGTGATGAACGAGGACTCGTCGGAGGCAAAGAACAGCGCCGCCTGCGCCACGTCCTCGGCCGTGCCGAAACGCTTCAAGGGCGTCTGCTCCAACAGCGCTTCGGAGAACGCAGGCACGCGGAGCACGCGCTCGGTCAACGCTGTCTCGATGAAGCCCGGTGCGAGCGCGTTGACGCGGATGCCGAACGGTGCGTACTCGACCGCGAGCCCGCGCGTCAGCGCCGAGATGGCGCCTTTGGTGGCGCCATAGGCGGCGAGCGTGCGCATGCCGCGATGACCCATGATGGAAGCGAGATTCACGAGCGAAGCGCGCCCTGACGCCTTCATCAGCGGGAAGGCGTCCCGCGCAATGCGTACGATGCCGTCGAGGTTCACTTCGCGCAGTCGTACCCAGTCGGCGTCCGACATGTTGCGGAAGTCCGAGCGCACGTTGATGCCGGCGTTGTTGACTACGGCATCGAGGCGGCGGTGCTGCTGCTCGACGAGCCGCATCAGCGCCGTAACGTCCTGGCCGCGGGAGACATCGACCGTCAACGCGGTCGCCGAATGCCCCTTCGCCGTCAGCTCGGCCGCGGCTTTGGCCGCGCCCTCGCCGTCGACGTCGGTGATATAGATATGCGCGCCTTCGGCGGCGAACAGCCGCGCCACCGCGAGCCCGATGCCGGCGGCCGAGCCCGTGACCAGCGCAATCTTGTCCTTGAGCCGCATGAGCCCTCCCGAGCAAACGCCGCGACGTAGCACCCGGCCCGCCCGCGATCAACCCGCGGCTTCGGTCGGCACCATCCACTTCTCGCGCAGCGTCACAAATTCCTCGGCGGCCGTCGGATGCAGCGCCATGGTCGCATCGAAGTCGGCCTTGGTGGCCCCGAGCCGCAACGCGATTGCCGCCATCTGGATGATCTCGGCAGCGCCGTCTCCCATCATGTGGCAGCCGACGACCTTGTCGCTCACGCCGTCGACGATCAACTTCACGAGCACCTTCTCATCGCGCCCCGACAGCGTCGCCTTCAGGGGCCTGAACGCGGCCTTGTAGACGTGCACATCGCTGCAGCGCTCCCGCGCCAGATGCTCCGGCAGGCCGACACTCGCGATCTCGGGCGTCGAGAAAACTGCCGTCGGGATTAGAGTGTGCTCGACCATGCGCGGCTTGCCGCCAAACTCGGTATCCGCAAAGGCGTGGCCCTCGCGGATGGCGACCGGCGTCAGGGCCGCGCGGTCGGTGACGTCACCGACGGCGAAGATGCTGTCGACGGAAGACTTCGAATACTCGTTGACGACGACGCGGCCGTTCCAGCCGAGCTCGACGCCGATCTTGTCGAGGCCGAGCCCCGCGGTGTTCGGCGCGCGCCCGACGGCGAACATGATCTCATCGGCCGAGAGCGTGCTGCCGTTCGAGAGTCGGCCAGTGAGGCCATCCGCCGTCTTCTCGATGCGGGTGAAGATGTGCCCGGTGACGATGCGAATGCCCTGCCTTGTGTAGGCCTCGGTGAGGCGATCCCGCAGGTCCTCATCGAACCCGCGCAGGATCTTGTCGCCGCGATAGACGAGCGTCGTCTCGACGCCAAGATGCGAGAAGATGCCAGCGAACTCGATCGCAATGTAACCGCCGCCGGCGACGATGATCCGCTGCGCGAGCCGCGGCAGGTCGAAGGCCTCATTGGAGGTGATGACGTGCTCGATGCCGGGGATGGGCTTACCCACCATCGGCGCACCGCCCGTAGCGATGAGGATCTTGCCCGCGGAGAGGTCGCGCCCGGACTTGGCGAGCCGGATGGTGTTCGGTCCATTGACGGTCGCCCGCTCCGCGATGACCTCGACCTTAGCTGCGGCGAGCCCGGTGCGGTACAGGCTCTCCAGCCGCGCGATCTCTTTGTCCTTGGCGGCGATCAATGCCCCCCAGTCGAACTTCGGCTCCTCGACGCTCCAACCGAAGCCGCGCGCGTCCTCGAAGTCGTCGGCGAAGCGGCTCGCGTACACGAGGATCTTCTTGGGCACGCAGCCGCGGATCACGCAGGTGCCGCCGATGCGGTACTCCTCGGCGATGGCGACCTTGGCGCCGTAACCGCCGGCGATGCGCGCAGCGCGCACGCCACCCGAGCCGGCGCCGATCACGAATAGATCGTAGTCAGGCTTGTCCATGCTCGCCGGCTCCGGTGCGCTCGTTCAGACGCCGTTGTCCGAGCCGACGTAGCTGATGCCGTCGGGTCCGCCCACGATGGCGAGGTCGGCAATCCCCAGAAACATGCCGTTCTCCACCACACCGGGGATGAGCTTCAAGGCCTCATCGAGGTCCTCCGGCTCCGCAATGCTGCCGAAGGCGCAATCGAGGATGAAGTTGCCGCTGTCGCTGATGAACGGCTTCCCGTCGGCGCCGATGCGCAGCTTGATCTCGCCCTCGCAGCCGGCGTCGGCGGCGAGCGCTATGATCATGTTGCGCGTCGCCGTCAGGCCGAAGCGCACGATCTCGACGGGAAGCGGAAAGGCGCCGAGTGTGGCGACGCGCTTGGACGCATCCGCGATGACGATCATGCGGCCCGAGGACGTGGCGACAATCTTCTCGCGCAGCAGCGCGCCGCCGCCACCCTTGATGAGGCGCAGCTCCTCGTCGAGCTCGTCGGCGCCGTCGATCGTCAGATCTAGGAACGGCGTCTCGTCGAGCGTCGTCATGGGAATGCCGAGTGCCTCGGCCTGCTTCTGCGTCGCCTCGGAGGTTGCAACGCAGACGACAGCGAGTCCGGCGCGCACCTTCGGGCCCAGGAGGGCAACAAACTTCGCCGCGGTCGAGCCCGTGCCGAGGCCGAGCTTCATGCCGGGCTCGACGAAGGTGAGCGCGCGCTCGGCCACGGCCAGCTTCAAGGCGTCGGTGCTCATGCTGAAGCTCCCCGCGAGCAACGCTCCTCGACCGGGAGCGCCAGCGCTATTGAATGCGACGCTTGCCCCCTCCCGGCAGGGAGGGGGCCGCGAGCGCGAGCCCAAAGGGCCTCGTGGCTCACACCGCTTGGCCGCGCCACCGCAGCGCACGGCCAATGCGATATTCCGTACAAAATTTCGCCTAGAGACCGCCCATCAATGTGTACTTGATCTCGACGAACTCATCGATGCCGTGGTGCGAGCCCTCGCGCCCGATGCCACTTTCTTTGAATCCGCCGAACGGAGCGATCTCTGTTGAAGTGATCCCCTCGTTGACGCCGACAATACCATACTCGAGCGCTTCCGCCACGCGCCAGCAGCGTCCCACGTCGCTCGAAAAGAAGTAGGCGGCGAGACCGAAGGGGGTGTCGTTCGCCATGCGGATCGCCTCGGCCTCGGTCGAGAACTTGAACAGCGGGGCCACCGGCCCGAACGTCTCCTCGGTGGAGACGCGCATCTGCGGCGTGACGCCGGTCAGGATCGTCGGCTCGAAGAAGGTGCCACCGAGCGCATGCGGCTTGCCGCCCATGACCACATGAGCGCCCTTCTTGACCGCGTCCGCGACGTGCTCGCTGACCTTTTTGACCGCATCCGCGTTGATCAGGGGCCCCACCGTGACCCCGGCTTCCGTGCCGGGGCCGACCTTCAGGCCGCGGGCCGCCGCCGCGAGCTTCTCGGCGAACGCGTCATAGACGCTGTCCTGCACCAGGATACGGTTGGCGCACACGCACGTCTGCCCGGCGTTGCGGAACTTCGACGCCATGGCGCCGGCCACCGCCTTGTCGAGGTCGGCGTCGTCGAACACGATGAACGGCGCATTGCCGCCAAGCTCCATGCCGACGCGCTTCACGGTACCGGCAGCCTGAGCCATCAGGATCTTGCCGACCTCGGTCGAGCCGGTGAACGTCACCATGCGCACGAGCGGGTTTGACGTCATTGCCGCGCCGACCGGCACGGGGTTCTTCGCCGTCACCACGTTGATCACGCCCTTCGGCAGCCCTGCGCGCTCTGCGAGTTCGGCGAGAGCCAGCGCCGAGAGCGGCGTGTCCTCCGCCGGCTTGACGATCACGGTGCAGCCGACGGCGAGCGCGGGCGCTACCTTGCGCGTGATCATGGCGCTCGGGAAATTCCACGGCGTGATCGCGGCCACGACGCCGACCGGCTGCTTCATGACGACGATGCGCGCGTCCGCCTTATGCGTGGGGATCGTCTCGCCGTAGATGCGCTTGGCTTCCTCCGCGAACAGCTCGACGAACGCCGCACCGTAGATGATCTCGCCCCTCGCCTCGGCGAGCGGCTTGCCCTGCTCCTTAGTCAGCAGAAGCGCCAGCTCGTCGGCGTGCTCAACGATAAGATCATACCAGCGGCGCAGTATCCGGGAGCGATCCTTGGCGAGCCGCGCCGCCCATGGCTTGAAGGCGCGGTGCGCGGCCTCAATGGCGGCGTTGGTCTCGGCGGCACCCATATCCGGCACGCGCGCGATCTCCTCCCCCGTCGCCTTGTCGATCACCGGCAGGGTGGGAGTGCCGACCCAGGCGCCGTCGATATAGCCTTGAGTCTTCAGGAGCGTGATGAGCTGCTTGTCCATGGTGTCACCGCGACAGAAAGGCGCCGAGCGCGTCCGCTTTGTCTAAGGTGCGCGACCCGTGGTTTCAAGCCACAGGGGTGCCGATGATGACATCGAGGAGCCCAGCAGTTAGCGTGCGCGGCCGCCTAACGCTCAGGGCCCTTCCCACAGCATGCGCGATGCCACCCTCGTCTTCGATCTCGACGGAACGCTGGTCGACACCGCTCCCGACCTCGTCGCGGCGACCAACCACGTACTCGCCGGTCTCGACTTGCCGGGCGTGAGCGAGCACCAGTTGCGGCCGCTGATCGGGCACGGCGCGCGCTTCATGGTCGAGCATGCCCTGGGTGACGATGCCGCCAAGCTAACGGAGGAGGAGCGCAAGCGGCTACTAGACCGCTTTCTCGACTATTACGGGCAAAATCTCGCCGTCGGCAGCCGTCCATTCGAGGGGACGGTGGCGGCGCTCGATCGCTTCAAGGCGGCTGGCGCCAAGCTCGCGGTGTGCACCAACAAAAACGAGAAAATGTCGCGGACCCTCCTCGATGCGCTCGGGATGAGCCGGCTTTTCTCGGCCGTCGCCGGCCGCGACACGTTTGCCGTGTTCAAGCCGCATCCCGAGCACCTGCTCGGCACCATCCGCCTAGCCGGCGGCGAAGCGTCCCGCGCTGTCATGATCGGCGACAGCCGCGTCGACATCGCCACTGCCAAGGCGGCGGGCGTGCCCGTCGTTGCGGTGACGTTCGGCTACACGGACACGCCCGTGCGCGAGCTATCGCCCGACCGGATCATCGACCATTACGACGAGTTGGAGCCGGCGATCCTCGCACTGCTCGGCTGAGCGTCACTCCGCAGGGTCACCCCGGTGCGGCCACAGCTTCCGGCCCACCATGATGGTAGCGGGCAGGAACACCAGGTCCGCAATCAGCGACGCGAGCAGCGTGAAGCCGCATACGAGCCCGAACGTCCGCAGCGACGGCAGGTCGGAGAAAACGGTCACACCGAGGCCGAAGGCGAGCACGATCGTCGTCAGGATGATTGCAGGGCCGACGAGCACACGCGCTCGCCGTATCGCCTGCTCGGGGGGATCGCCTGTGCGCTCCTCCAATCGCAGTCGGTTGAGGAAGTGGATGAGCGCGTCAATGCCGAGGCCGAACACGACGAGCAGCGCCACGACGGAGGCAAACTCGAGACCGTCGTCGTTGGCCCACAGGAACGTGCCCGAGGCGACCACTGGGAACAGCCCCGGTAGGAGACTGACGATCGCGACGAAGGGCGAGCGGAAGGCCATGCCGAGCAGCACTCCGGCGAAGGCCACGCAGACGGGAATGCTCTCCTTCAACTGGTCGATCATGCGGGCGCTGTTGCGCGCGGCGATCGCGGGCAGCCCCGTCACCGAGATGCGGAAATTCGGATTGGCCGCGCGGATCGGGTCCAGCGAGCGGTCGATCTTCTCCACCACCGGCAGGATGCGGCTCGAGTCGACATCGGGCAGCCGCCCGGTCACCAGCACCGCGTTCTCCTCCTTGGCGATGAAGCGGCGCACGAGATGCTCGGGCAGGATGCCGATGAACTTCTGCACCGTCTCGATGCGGTCGTCGCCGGCTTCATGCAGCCAGCGCCGCAAGCTCTCGACCGACCACACGTTGCCGAGCCCCGCTTCCTTCTCCAGCGCCTCGTGCACCTTGCCGATGACCTCGAGCGGGGCCGGCGAGAAGAGCGGCGTGCCGTCGGTCCACTCGATCATCACGTGCACGGGGTTGGCGCCGGTGAGCTTCTGGTCGATGCGGCTCGTCGCATCGAGCGCCTGCTCGCGGTCGGGCACCTGGTCGGCGAGGCGGTAGCGCGTCGGAAGCGCAATGAAGGCCGCGGTGAAGGCCGCAAACAGCATGACGCCGAGCGCCGTGTAGAGGTACGGCCGGTAAGTCACGCGGTCGACGATCCAGCCGACGATGCCACCGAGACCATCCATGAGCGCGTCCGCCGGCGTGTGGTCCTTGGCCAGCTCCGCCTCGTTGCGGATCAGCATAACGCCGAGGATCGGCAGCACCAGGATGACGGCGATGAAGGAGATGCACACGGCGAGCGCTCCCGCCATGCCGAACGTGCGGATGAGGCCCGATTCAGAGAACAGCAGCGCCAGGAACGCCAGCAGCGCGACGCCGTGCGCGAGCACGCAGGCCGGTCCGACGACGCGCACGGCGAAGCGCACGGCCTGGTAGCGGTCATCGCCTTCGCGCAGGCGGATGCGGATCGCCGACACCATTTGCATGCTGTCGGCAAAGCCCATGACCATGATGAGCGGCGTCATCACGTTGAGGAACAGGTTGAGCTTGAAGCCGGTCCAGCCGAGCAGCCCGAGCGACCACGTGACAGCGAGCACAGGGGGGAGCGCCGCGACCAGCATGAGCGAGACGCGGCGGAAGAAGATGACGGCGATCAGCGCGCCAAACAGCAGCCCCAGGCCGTTGTAAAGGATCTGGTCGCGCTCCACCGCGTTGCGGATCTCGAGCTGCATCACCGGCGCGCCGGTCATCTTGGCCGTGAGGCCGGAACCGGCGAGGACGTCGTTGACGCTCTTGTTGATCTCGCCGATCACGACGCGGGCGGTCTTCTCCTTCACGATCTCGCGGTCGAGCGCGATGATGATCATGGCGAGCTGGCCGTCGTCGGAGAGGAACTTGCCCTTGACGATGTCGTTCGTTTTCAAGGCGTCGATCATCGCGTCGAAGACCGGGCCGTCGGCGGGCAGCTCGTCTGGCACCAGTGGCGCCGCGTATCCGGTCGCATCCGGCTTGCCGCGCGCCGACAGCATCGACACGAGGCCGGAGACGCCGTCGACGAGTTGCAGCTCCGTCGTCAGGTTGGCAAAGGCTTCGAGCCCCTTGCGCTGCAGCAGGTCCTTGCCTTCGACGACCACGAGCACGTCGTATTCGCTCGAAGGAAAGCGGCGGTCGATCGCCTCGTAGCGATGGAACTCCTCGGAGTTGGTGCGGAACAGCTCCGACAGCGAGTCATCGACCTGCAGCTTGGCGACGCCCATGGCGCCCAGCACGGTGGCGATGACGACGAGGACCGCGACAACGTAGGGCGCGCGCAACGCGATCAGCCCCAACTTCTCCAGGCCGAACGAGAACACAAACGACCGGCCCGGCTCCTCAGCGCTCCCCATAGCTCCCCCGTCGGCACTCGTTCGGGCGCAGCTTCGTGAGCGGCCGGCCGATGCGCTTTTTGCACGCGCGAGCCCCCGCATTCCTTGCGGAATCGAGGCCCGACGACGGATCGTCGCATTTGCCCCAGTTAATGTGCAAGGGGATCGGCCGGAGCGAGCGGCCGGTTGTGTCCCATTGTGGCCGCAGCCCCCGTGTTCCTTGCCGCCTCCCAACGCAGCCCCTATGTGACCTCGCGCGGCGAAAAAGATAAGCGTGAGCCTGATGCCGAACTGCCCCACGCTTCCGAGCCGTTTGTCCGCCCTGGGCCCCGCCGCCAGAGGCGTGTCTGGCGTGCTGTGCCTCTTTGGCTTGACCGCGCTCTTCGCGGTTGCAAAACCCACCCCCGTCGAGGCAAGCCCGCAGCAGGCCCCCAACAGCCGCGTCGTACTCGACCTGCCCTCGAGCTTCACGCCCTCTCCCCTCTTTTCCGGCTTCCAGGATGACGCGCGCGGCGTTTCCTTCGTGATCCTCGAGGCCCCCGCCTCCGAGTACGACAAGATGGCGCAGGGCTTCACGGCGGCTGAGTTCGCCAAGCGCGGCATCACCGACGCGTCGACGAAGAAGCTTCAGCGCTCCGACCCGCACATCTTCATGCGCGCCCGCCAGAAATCGGCAGCAGGCACCTACCAGAAGTTCTTCGTGCTGTTCCGCACCAAGGACCAGACCGTGCTCGTCTCCAGCAACGTGCCCGCGCGCGCGGTTGCCGACGGCAGCGTCACGGTCGATGAGATCGAGAAAGTGCTAGCGACCGCGACGACCCCGGGCCAGCCGGCTGTGCACGACCTCTTCTCGCTCGCCCATCTCGGTCCCTTCAAGGAGGCGGGCACGCTCGTCGGCACGAGCAAGGTCTATACGCTCGACGGGCGCCTGGAGACCGAACGCGCGGGCGTGACGCGCTCAGCCTTCATGGTTGCGCCCTCGCTCGACAAGCGCACGATTGGTAACCCGAAGAAGGAAGCGGTCGCGCTGCTGGCGCGCCTTTCGGGCTACAAGGGCATCAAGACGGAGGAGCCGCACGAGGTGACGATCGGCGGGCTGCCGGCGGTGGAGACGTGGGCCAGCGCCATCGACGAGAACGACAATGTGCCGGTCCGGCTCTATCAGGCTTTGGTCGAGTGCAAGGACGGTGGCTATTTCCGGCTGATCGGCATTGCGACACCGCGGGACGTGGAGCGGCTGAACGAAGAGTTCCCGAAAATCGCCGGCAGCTTCGCACTGGTGCCGTGAGGCTGCTTGCTTGACAGGTCTGGCCGGGGGCTCGCATAAGACGCGCTTGCCGATCACGGCGGGCGGTTAGCTCAGCGGTAGAGCACACGCTTCACACGCGTGGGGTCATAGGTTCAATCCCTATACCGCCCACCACCACGACATCGGCACCCCCAGCGTGAATCCCAATCCAGCCGCCGATCAGTTCCGGTGCCGGTGGACGCGCCGATGCGGCCGATAGTAGTGGACGCCCCGGTGCGAGAGGCGCTCGCAGAACGCGTTGCGCGTCCCGCTCAGGCATCCCCACCGTTCGAGGAGCTCCGCATCGCGCTCGCTGACCGGGCCGCCGGCCCGCGCGTTGGCTCGCGCAGCCTCCAGCTCACCCGCTTCCGCCAAGCCGCCCGCGGTTGCGGGCCCCGAAGTCGCCAGCACGACCAATCCGGCTGCGGTCAATATCAATCGATGCATGCTTCCACCTCGGGCTCGTCCGTTTTCCGAACCTTAAGGTGGGCTCTCACCGCCCAAAGCAAAAGGGCCGCCCTAGCGAGAACCGCCCTTGCTTCCCGCCGCTCTCGCTGCCGGTTAAGCGGTCGGCTCGGGTCCACTGGGCTCCGTCGTCACCAGCCAGCCATCCCAGTCCTCGCGGGTCCAGGCAGAGATGCGGCGCCAGTCGAACGGATAGCCAAGCCGCTTCCGCGCGATGGCTCCGGCCACGTAGTCGAAGGCCGCATCGTGGCTCGGCGCGCGAGTGCGCTTGTGCTTGTCCATGGCCATGGCGAGCTTCCGGATCACCGTCTCCTCGTCCTGGGTGAGCTGGAAGCGGACACCGCTGAGGTTGTCGAACACCCACGGCCGCACGCCGGTGCGCCACCGGTGCGGAGCCTTGAAGCCGATCGCGGCCTTACGGAAGAGGCTTGGAGTTTCGTACTTAAATCGCATCGTCGACCCCCGTCGAGCTGAAGCAGCGTCCCCGCTCGACGGCGTACGTAGCTGACAACGTAGGCAATTCGTGGGCTTGTATGCTCACTCCGCGCACATGCGCAAAAGTGCGGCAGCGCTAAGCCGCTTTGGCGGCGCCGGCTGCGGGAGTTGCGTCTGCCAACGTCTCCGGTTCCGGCTCGGCGATCTGCACCGCGCGATGCGACAGCGGTACCGCGAACGCGGCCATCAGCTCGCGCCGCATCTGAACGCACTCGTACTCCGCTCTCGCAATGAGCCGCTCCGCGTCCGCCTGGCGGTCGGCGGTCTTCTTCGCCGCGTCCGACTGCAGCGCGAACCGCGGCAGGAGCCGCTCGAAAAATTCGTGGCCCGGCATGTCTTCCTCTCCCCGAGAGTTAGCTCGTTGAGAGGTAGCGCGATTCGCCTTCACTGAACGGTGGACAGCCTGTGGA
>CAXMLT010000010.1:0-3559 GCA_964194245.1 uncultured Hyphomicrobium sp. | reverse complement strand
CATCAACATCATCACGCGCGGCGGGCGCGGTCCGCTCACCTTTACGGCGCGCGCGGAGGGTGGCAGCTTCAACACCGGCGGCACCACGGTCGGCATGTCGGCCGGCAACGACAAGGGCTCCTTGGCCATCAGCTACGACCGCCGCAAGACGGATGGGTTCAACATATCGCCATTCGGGAACGAGGATGACGGCTCGAAGCTCTCGACCTTCTCGGTCCGTGGCCGCTTCAGCGTGTTGGACAACGTCTCCCTGAACTTCGCGCTACGCAACATGACCAAGGACGGGGATCGTGACAACTTCACGGGGCCCGTGGGCTCGCTTGCCACCGCCGTCGACGACTACTCGACCTTCACCTCCGACACATGGATCGGTGGCGTCAACCTGCGCTGGGACACCCTCGGCGGTCACTTGACGCACGAGATCCACGCCAACCGCAGCTCCGACGTGACGACCGACACCGATCGCAGCACGCCGGCGTTTCCGTTCTTCTCGAAGAACGACAGCTCGGATGTGAAGTACGGCTATCTTTCGACGCTGCGCTTCGCGACGCCGGAGCTGCTCGCCGCGCAGCACACGGTGAGCGGCCTCATCGAGCACGAGCAGGAGACGTTCACGCCGGGAGGCGACCTTGGCGATTTCATCGAGCGCTCGCGCGACCGCCTGTCCTATGTCGCCGAATATCGCGGCGGCTTCGCCGACACGGTGTTCGTCACCGCCAACATCCGCCGCGACGACAACGAGGTGTTCCAGGACTTCACGACTTGGCGTACGGCGGTCTCAATCCCACTCAGGGGGTTGGGCATTCGTCCGCACGCGAGTGTAGGCACGAGCGTGAAGTTTCCCAGCATGTTCGAGCTCTACGGCACCTTCCCGACCTTCTTCATCCCCAACCCCAACCTTAAGCCCGAGGAATCCTTCGGCTGGGACGCGGGCGCGGAATACACCTTCGGCAAGCGGCTGTTCACGGTCGACGTGACCTACTTCAACGCCGATCTCACGAATGAGATCGACGTCGCGGGCTTCCCGCAGAAGCCCTTCAATCAGGTGGGCAAGAGCACGCGCGAGGGCGTCGAGGTGGCGGCCCGCACCGAACTCGGCTCCGGTCTGTCGCTCGGCGCCGCCTACACTTATCTAAATGCGAGAAAGCCGGACGACTCGGAGGCCATCCGCCGGCCGCCCCACTGCGGCCGCATCGACGTAAACTATGCCTTCCTGAACAAAGGAAACGTCAACTTTGCCGTCGCCTATACTGGCCAGCAGGATGACTTCGCCTTCCGCGAGCTGCCGTTCTTCGCGACGGCCCAGGAGCGGGTGACGCTCGACAGCTTCTGGTTGGCGACGATTGCGGCGAACTACCGGGTCGCTCCTGGGGTGGAACTCTTTGGACGCGTCGAGAACGCGTTCAACGACCACCACCAGGAGATCTACGGCTTCGAGTCGGCGCCGATTGCGGCCTTTGCCGGCGTGCGGCTCACCTGCGAGGAGGCCCAGACGGTAGCGTGGGCCAACGGCAAGTAAAAGGATGCCATGGATAAGCTGCACGGAAGGCCACTCCGTCTGCTGCTCGGTCTCGCCGCGATCCTCGCGGCGGGGCTGAGCACGGATGGCGCGCGCGCCGAGCCGCCGCAGCGCATCGTCTCACTCACCGTGTGCGCCGACCAGCTCCTGCTCGATCTCGTGCCGCGCGACCGCATCGCGGCGTTGAGCTATCTCGCCGTCGACCCCGCTGTGTCGATGAAGGTCGAGGAGGCGCGGGGGCTCAAGGGCGTGCACGGTATGGCCGAGGAGGTGCTGGCGCTGCAGCCCGACCTTGTCATCGCGCAGGAATATTCGGCGACCGCCACCGTGAACCTTTTGCGCCGCCTCGGTTTCCGCGTCGTGCTGGTGCCGCTTGCGACCGACTTCGAAGGCATGCGCCACGCGATCCGCGTCATGGCGGATGCGGTCGGCGACAAGTCGCGCGGTGAAGCGATGATAGCGGCGTTCGACAAGCGCATGGTCGCCGCGCGACCCGAAGGCCCCGCGCGGCCGCGCGCGCTCGCATACGATGTCAACAGCATCGCCTCGGAAAGCGGCAGTCTCGTCGACGCTGCTTTGGAAGCGGCAGGGTTCCACAACATGGCGCGCGACGTTCCGCTCGGGCCCGGAGGGCGCCTTGCGCTCGAGCAAGTCGTCGCCGATCCACCCGACCTCCTGGTGCTAGCGAACACCCCATACGAGCTCCGCTCCACCGTCGGCGACAATCTGCGCCATCCGGCATTTGCCGCCGTCGCGGCGAGCCGCCCGCACATTGAGCTGCCCATGCCGCAGTGGCTGTGCGCGACGCCGAAAATTGCCGACGCGATCGAGCAACTTGGCGCCAAGCGCCGCGCGCTGCTCGCCGCCAAATCGACGGCCACGGTGGCTCCGCATGAGTGAGGCGGTCGTGCATGCCCCGGCGCGCGCTGGGCTCGCTGCGAGATTGCCGATGATCGGCGTGCTAGCGGCCGTGGCCGTCCTCGCCTTCGTCGCCTCGCTGCTCGTGGGCCCGGCCGGCATCGGCCTTCCGGGCGGTGGCGACGCCGCGCGCGTGATTTTTTGGGAGATCCGCCTGCCGCGCTCTCTCCTCGGCGCGCTGGTCGGCGGTGCACTGGGGCTCTCTGGCGCGGTGCTGCAGGGCTACCTGCGCAACCCGCTGGCCGAGCCGGGGCTGCTCGGCATCTCCGGCGGCGCCGCGCTGGGCGCGGTCGTCGCGATCCATACCGGTGCGGCGGGAGCATTCGCAATCGCGCTTCCTGCGGGGGGCCTCCTCGGTGCGGCGGTCGCAGCGATGGCGGTGATGCTGCTCGCGGGCGAGCGCAGCGGGCCGATCACGCTCATCCTCGCCGGTGTTGCCATCTCGAGCCTCGCCGGCGCACTGACGACGCTGGCGCTCAATCTGTCGCCCAACCCGTTCGCCTTGGTCGAGATGCTGTTCTGGCTGCTCGGTTCGCTCACCGACCGGAGCCTCATCCACGTCTGGCTCGCGGCGCCGCTGATCCTGGCGGGCGGGGCGCTGCTCCTGACCACGGGCAGCGCGCTCGACGCGCTCACGCTGGGCGAGGACGCCGCCCAGAACCTCGGCGTTGACCTCTCCTCACTGCGCAATCGCATCATCGCGGGTACCGCGCTCTCCGTAGGCGCGGCCACTGCGGTCGCCGGCACCATCGGTTTCGTCGGCCTCGTCGTGCCGCACCTTTTGCGCCCGCTCGTCGGGCACGAGCCGCGCCGGCTGCTGCCGGCGAGTGCGCTCGGCGGCGCCGCGCTCATTCTTGCGGCCGACGTTGCGCTACGCCTCTTCGCGCCCTTGAGCGAGGTGCGCCTCGGTGTCGTGACGGCCCTCGTCGGCGCGCCGTTCTTCCTGTGGCTCATCCTCAAGACGCGCCGGGAGCTGGGGCCATGACCGCCACCCTGCGCGAGACGCTGAGCGCGTGCGGCGTCGGTGTCTGCCTCGCTGGACGCCGCGTGCTCGACGCGGTCGACCTCTCGGTCGAGCCAGGCGAGATCGTCGCCGTCATCGGCGCCAACGGGGCCGGCAAG
>CAXMLT010000009.1:0-2866 GCA_964194245.1 uncultured Hyphomicrobium sp. | reverse complement strand
CCCGCCGCAACACCGCAGACACCACCGCTGGCGCCCCAGGTTGCGCCCACACCACCTCCGGCTGCCGCCTCGGTTCAGCCGGCTCCGGCGGTCCCCGCGGATCAGCCGGCAGCCGCCACCCCGGCGCCGGCAGCTCAGCCCAACGTCCCGGCAACAGGAAATATCGCGGCCCCCCACCTCCCCCACGACCTGTCGCCGTGGAACATGTTCCTCTCGGCCGACATCGTCGTGAAGGGGGTCATGATCGGTCTGGTGCTCGCATCGGTGCTCACCTGGACCGCGTGGCTGGCGAAAAGCTTCGAGCTCGTCAGGGCAAAGCACGCGTTGCGCCGCGCGCTCAGGATCGTCGGCGCGCAGAACTCGCTGCGCGAATCGCAGGCAGCCCTCAACGCGCGCCGCGGCGTATTGCCGGCGCTGCTCGAAGCGGCATCGTTCGAGTTGCGCCGCTCGGCCGACGTCCACGACAAGCAAAGCATCAAGGAGCGTGTCGGATCGCGGCTGGAGCGCCTGGAGGCTGCCGCCGGCCGCGACATGGGCTGGGGCACGGGCCTGCTAGCAACCATTGGCGCCACCGCGCCCTTCGTCGGCCTCTTCGGCACCGTGTGGGGCATCATGAATAGCTTCATCGGCATCTCGAAGGCGCAGACGACCAACCTAGCCGTCGTCGCGCCGGGCATTGCGGAGGCGCTGCTGGCGACTGCTCTGAGCCTCGTCACCGCCATCCCGGCCGTGATCTTCTACAATCGCCTTGCCCGCTCGATCGCCGATTACAAGGCGCTCGTCGCCGATAGCTCGGCTGAGGTCGCGCGCCAAGTCTCACGCGATCTCGACCGCCGTTCGACGCACGACATTCACACCGCGCAGGCTGCCGAGTAGCTCCGATGCAGGGCCTCCGCCACCAGGACGAAGACGACCTGCCGGAGCACCACGAGATCAACGTCACGCCGTTCATCGACGTGATGCTCGTGTTGCTCATCATCTTCATGGTCGCGGCACCGCTGATGGTGCAGGGCGTGCCGCTCGACCTACCGCGCACGTCGGCGACCAAGCTCGCCAAGGTGCGCAAGCCCATGGTGGTCTCGCTCGCCCCCGATGGCGCTCTCTACATCCGCGACGAGCGGGTGGAGCGCAACAATCTGGTCAACCGGCTGATGGCGCTGCGTCGTGATGAAGGCGACAGCGTCGTCTACGTGCGCGCCGACCGCAAGATTCCCTATGGCGACGTGATGGAGTTGCTGGGACGGGTCGGTGAGACCGGCTACCAGCGCGTCTCGCTTCTGTCGCAACCCTCGCCGGGAGCCGCGCCCTCGCCGGGGGCCGCAGCAGCCCCTGCCCCGAGCCCCGCACCCGCAACCACTCGTTAGAGCCGCATGCCCATGCCATTCCTTCGCCCCCTGACCTGGCTCGTCTCCCTCGCCGTCCACGCGGCGCTGCTGCTGGCCATCGTCGGCGTGTCCGCTGGAGGCGCCGCGTTCGACACGGGGAGCAGCGGCGACATGTTCGTCGTCGAGCAAGGCATCGCGCTCCAGGGCGTCGCCAAGTTCGGCGAGGCCGAGGAGAGGATCGAGACGGTGGACATTCCGCCCGTGCAGCCGGTCGAGCAGCCGAAGGAGGTCAAGGAGGTCGAACCCGACCTCAACAACGTGGTCACCTCCACGGAAGCCCAGCACGAGGAGCAGGTCGTCAAGGAAGACCCCAAGCCTATCGAGGACAAGCCGATCCGGCCCGTGCCGGTGCAGGAGCAGGCGCCGCAGGTCGCGACGCTGCTCGAGCAGAGCTCCGGCCAGGCGCAGCACGGCGGCGACACCACCCAGCGCCGCGCCTACCTCGGCACGCTGTCAAAGTCGATTGAGCGCGCGAAGGTCAATCCGCGCTCGCGCCAGGCAGGCACCGTCATGGTCCGCTTCACGGTCGGCCCCGACGGCAACCTGATCTCACGCGCGATCGAGAAGAGCTCCGGCTCCAAGGCGCTCGACGACGCGGCCGTGGCCGCGCTCGACCGCGCCGCACCCTTCCCACCGATGCCCCAGACCGTCGCCCGGGGGGCAATCGAGGTGAGCGTTCCCTTCGAGTTCGTCACCCGCTGATTGACCGGGCTGAACGTTTGAATGGCCGCCTTTGCGCCCCGGCCGCGCTCCTGACCCGCATCGGGGCAGGCGTAAACCAATCGTGGCCTTCGCCGGCCAACTAAACACCCCTTTGCCAGGACAATACGCCGGTTAACCGCACATTATCCCGCGCGCCCTTAGGGTCGCCGCGGCGGATCAATAGCAAATAAAAAGTGTGATGTTCAGCGGGGCCTTAGGCAGCCAGAAATCCAGCTCACTGATGAACGAGTACGCGTCGCTTTTGGGCGATGCGCTGCTTCGCCATCGCGCCCGCGTCGCCGAGCATTCCGCCCGCATCGAGGCCGAGCTTGCGAGCAGGGTGAAGTTCCGAGTTCATCGCCAACATGAGCCACGAGCTCCGGACCCCGCTCAACGCCATAATCGGGTTCTCCAAGCTGCTCGCCGAGCAGGGCGATCGCAAGCTTACCCCGCCCGAGACCGCCGATTACGCCAACCTCATCCACGACGCGGCCGGCCACCTGCTGGCCGTCATCAACAACATCCTCGACATTTCCAAGATCCAGAGCGGCAAGTGCGCGCTCGACGCGCGCGAGATCGACCTCGCCGAGCTCGTGAGCGCGTCCGTGTCCTCGTTCCGCCTCATGGCGCAGAGCGCGGGACTGACGCTCGTGGAAACGGTCGAGCCCGACGTCCCGGCCATCGTCGGCGACAGCGTGAAGCTGCGCCAGGTGTTCACCAATCTCATTTCGAACGCGTTGAAGTTCACCCGCAGCGGCGGCTCTGTGACGATCAAGGCC
>CAXMLT010000008.1:0-4455 GCA_964194245.1 uncultured Hyphomicrobium sp. | reverse complement strand
TCAACCGTTCGCCGCATGTCGACAAGAAATCGCGCGAACAGTTCGAGATAAGGACTCATAAAAGGGTTCTCGACATCGTCGATCCGACGCCGCAGACAGTTGACGCCTTGATGAAGCTCGATCTGGCCGCGGGCGTCGATGTGGAAATCAAGCTTTAGCGAATGCTGGGCTTTCCGAATTGAGATGAATTCCGCGCGGCACGCCGCCGCGCGGAAGCGATAAGGGCATTAAACCATGCGATCAGGTGTCATCGCGCAGAAGCTCGGCATGACCCGTGTCTTCGCCGGTGGGGGCGAACATGTGCCGGTCACGGTGTTGAAGCTCGATGGCTGTCAGGTCGTGGCGCATAGGACCAAGGATCGCGATGGCTACACCGCGGTCCAGCTCGGCATAGGCCGCGCCAAGGTCAAGAACGTATCGAAGGCGGAGCGTGGCCATTTCGCGGCCGCCAAGGTCGAGCCCAAAATGAAGCTGGCCGAATTCCGTGTCGAGGAAGACGCGTTGCTTCCGGTTGGCGCTGAGATCACGGCGGATCATTTCGTCGTTGGCCAGTACGTTGACGTGAGCGGGACGAGCACCGGCAAGGGCTTTGCCGGCGCCATGAAGCGCTGGAACTTCGGTGGCCTGCGGGCGACGCACGGCGTCTCGCTCAGCCACCGCAGCCACGGCTCGACCGGCCAGCGCCAGGACCCGGGCAAAGTGTTCAAGGGCAAGAAGATGGCCGGCCACATGGGTGCGGAGCGCGTGACGACGCAGAACCTCGTCGTCGTGAAGACCGATCCTGCGCGCGGCCTCGTGATGGTGCGCGGCGCCGTCCCCGGCTCCAAGGGCGGCTGGGTGCTCGTGCGCGACGCCGTCTTGAAGAACCCGCCGAAGGATGCCCCGCGTCCCGGCGCCTTCAAGCCCCGCAGCGGCTCCTCGGATGCGCCGCAATCGACCGAGCCGAAGGAGACCGCGTGATGAAAGCCGACGTCACCACGCTCGAGGCCTCCAAGGCCGGCACGGTCGAGCTCGCGGATGCGATCTTCGGCCTTAAACCGCGGCCCGATCTCATCCACCGCATGGTGCGCTACCAGCTCCTGAAGCGCATGGCCGGCACGCACCACGCCCAGGACCGTTCGGAAGTGAACGTCACCGGCAAGAAGATGTACAAGCAGAAGGGCTCCGGCCAGGCCCGTCACGGCGACAAGTCGGTGCCGCAGTGGCGCGGCGGCGGCAAGGCCTTCGGGCCGAAGCCGCGCAGCCACGCGATCGAGCTTCCCAAGAAGGTGCGCGCTCTCGCGCTGCGCCACGCGCTTTCCGCCAAGGCGCAGGCCGGCGAGATCGTGGTGCTCGACAAGGCCGCCTCCGAGGACGGCAAGACCTCCGCCCTCAGGGACCAGTTCGCCAAGCTCGCGTGGAGCAACGTGCTGATCATCGACGGCGCCGAGCTCGAGGCGAGCTTCGTGCGCGCGGTGCGCAACCTGCCCAACATCGACGTGCTCCCCGTTCAGGGCATCAACGTCTATGACATCCTACGCCGCAAGACGCTGGTGCTCACGAAGGCGGCGATCGTCGCGCTGGAGGAGCGCTTTAAGGACGCGGCCAACGGCAAGGCGCGCGCGGAGGCCAAGCCATGAAGCCGCATAGCCCCTACGACGTCATCGTCTCGCCGGTGATCACCGAGAAGTCGACGCTGGTGTCGGAAGCAAACCAGGTCATCTTCAACGTGGCGCGCAACGCGACCAAGGTCGAGATCAAGTCGGCGATCGAGAACCTGTTCAAGGTGAAGGTCAAGGCCGTGAACACCATCGTGCGCAAGGGCAAGCTCAAAACCTTCCGCGGGCGCCGCGCGCTGCAGGGCGACACCAAGAAAGCGATCGTGACGCTCGCCGAGGGTCACCACATCGACCTGGCGACCGGGCTGTAAGGAGACGGGACCATGGCACTCAAGACATTCCGTCCGACGACACCCAGCTTGCGCCAGCTCGTGCAGGTCGACCGCAGCCAGCTGTGGAAGGGTCCGCCGATCAAGACGCTCGTCGAGGGCAAGACCAAGACGGGCGGGCGCAACAATGACGGGCGCATCACCACGCGTCACATCGGCGGCGGCCACAAGCAGCGCTATCGTCTCGTCGATTTCCGCCGGCGCAAGTACGACGTCCCCGGCAAGATCGAGCGGCTGGAATACGATCCCAACCGCACGGCGTTCCTCGCCCTCGTCAAATACGAGGACGGCGATCTCGCCTACATCCTCGCCCCGCAGCGCTTAGCCGTCGGCGACCAGGTGGTCGCGGGTGAGAAGGTCGACGTGAAGCCCGGCAACGCCATGCCGCTTGCGGGCATGCCGATCGGTACCATCGTGCACAACGTGGAGCTGAAGGCCGGCCGCGGCGGCCAGCTCGCGCGCTCCGCCGGCGCCTTCGTGCAGCTCGTCGGCCGCGATTCCGGCTGGGCGATCCTGAAGCTCAACTCGGGCGAGACGCGTCGCGTGCGCGCCGAGTGCATGGCGACGATCGGTGCGGTCTCCAATCCGGACCACTCCAACACCGTGACCGGCAAGGCCGGCCGTACGCGCTGGAAGGGAACCCGACCCACTGTGCGCTCGATCGCCATGAACCCGATCGACCATCCCAACGGCGGTCGCACCAAGGGCGGCAAGCATTGGGCGACGCCGTGGGGCAAGCCCACGAAGGGCGCCAAGACGCGCAAGAACAAGTCGACCGATAAGTACATCATCCGCAGCCGCAAGGCGAAGAAGAAGTAGGCCTTCGCGGCTCTAGGAGAACACGTATGACACGCGCAGTTTGGAAGGGTCCGTTCGTCGACGGCTATATCCTCAAGAAGGCGGATAAAGTGCGTATGTCGGGCCGCAACGAGATCATCAAGATGTGGAGCCGGCGCTCAACGATCCTGCCGCAGTTTGTCGGCCTGACGTTCGGCGTCCACAACGGCCATAAGCACGTTCCCGTGGCGGTGACCGAGGACATGATCGGGCACAAGTTCGGCGAGTTCGCGCCGACGCGGACGTTCCACGGGCACAGCGGCGATAAAAGAGCGGTCAAGTCGAAGTAAGGCGAAGGCGAAGAATTATGGGCAAGCCCAAACGCGAGCGCAGTCTGCCGGAGAACGAGGCGCGGGCCGTCGTGCGGAACCTGAGGGTTTCGCCGCGCAAGCTCAACCTCGTCGCCGGTCTGATCCGCGGCAAGAAGGTCGATACCGCGCTGGCGGACCTCGAGTTTTCGAGAAAGCGCATCGCGCAGGACGTGCGCAAGGGCGTCATGTCGGCGGTCGCCAACGCGGAGAACAACCACAACCTCGACGTCAACGACCTCATCGTCTCGGAGGCGTGGGTCGGCAAGAACCTTGTGATGAAGCGCTTCGCCGCGCGCGGCCGCGGCCGTGCCAGCTCGATCATGAAGCCCTTCGCGCAGATCACGATCATCGTGCGCCAGACGGAGGAGGACGCCTCCGCCAAGAAGCGCGTGAAGAAGACGAAGGAAGCCCCCAAGGGCGCCGGCAAGCCCGCTGCGCAAGCGAAGGGCGACAAGCCGCAAAAGCAGGGCAAGCCGGCAAAGCCGGCCGCCGCCAAAAGCACCGCCAAGGCCGGTAAGTCCGGCAAGGAGACCGTTTAAATGGGCCAAAAGGTCAACCCCGTCGGCCTGCGCGTCGGCGTCAACCGCACCTGGGACAGCCGTTGGTTTGCGGGCCGGGGCGAGTACGGCCGGCTGCTGCACCAGGACATGAAGATGCGCGAGCACATCATGCAGCAGCGCCGCCAGGCCGGCATCGCCAAGGTCGTCATCGAGCGCCCGCACAAGAAATGCCGCGTCACCGTGCATACGGCACGCCCGGGCGTGCTCATTGGCAAGAAGGGCGCCGACATCGAGAAGCTGCGCAGCCAGCTCGCGCGCTTCACCGATTCCGAGGTGCACCTCAACATCGTCGAGATCCGCAAGCCAGAAGTTGATGCAACTCTCGTTGCCGAGGCGATTGCCCAGCAGCTCGAGCGCCGCGTCGCTTTCCGTCGCGCCATGAAGCGCGCTGTGCAGTCGGCGCTGCGGCTTGGCGCGCTCGGCATCCGCATCAACGTCGCCGGCCGGCTCGGCGGCGCGGAGATCGCGCGCACGGAGTGGTATCGCGAGGGCCGCGTGCCGCTGCACACGCTGCGCGCCGACATCGACTTCGGCTACGGCATCGCGAAGACCGCCTACGGCGTCATCGGGATCAAGGTCTGGATCTTCAAGGGCGAGATCATGGAGCACGATCCGATGGCGGCCGAGAAGCGCGCTCTCGAGGCACAGGAGGGTGGTGGCGGCGGCCGGCGCCGCAGCGGCGGGGGTGGCGGCGAGCGCGATGGCGGCTGGACCGGCGGCGAGCGCCAGGCCGAGCCGGCCAAGGCCTGAAGGTAGACCAAGATGCTGCAACCAGCACGCACCAAGTATCGCAAGGCCTTCAAGGGCCGCATCCACGGCC
>CAXMLT010000007.1:0-2182 GCA_964194245.1 uncultured Hyphomicrobium sp. | reverse complement strand
CCCGGTTCGATTCCGGGCGTGGCCTCCAAGACTTAATTCGCCGGCGATCCGCAGTTTACAGCGCGGTTTACATTTTCCTGTTCACCCTCTGGACTTCTCCAGCTTCGCGATGGCTGCGATGGCGAGCTTCGGCGTGCGCGCGGTGTACTTGTCGAGGATCGCGCTCACGTCGCGCAGCGAGTGGCCGGTGATCGTCGCGATCTCCTGCGGCGTGCACTCGGCTTCCGCCAAGCGCGTCACCGCGCTGCCGCGTAGATCGTGAAACGTCAGATCGACGATGCCGGCCTTGCGCGCCGCGTCAGCCCAGGCGTTGCGGAACGAATTGCCCTTCGGCTCCCAAGGGCGCCCAGCGCTGCTGGTCAAGATGATGGTCGAGATGCGCGGCATCACGTCGAGCATCGCCTTGAGCTGCCGCGTGACCGGGATCATAACCGTGCGGCTGGTCTTCGACTGGCGAAGCTGGATGCGGCCTCCGTCATATGCGCTCCAGGGCAGCCGCAGCAGATCGCCTTGCCTCTGGCCGGTGTCGAGCGCGAGCACGAGCGCACGCTGGAGCGTGATCGGCGCGACGGCCGTGAACTTGGCGATGTCGATCTCAGTCCAGATGCGTTCCGCGCGGTCGCCATGGTAGAGGCGCTCGACGCGATCCGGCGGCCGGTAGCTCGTGAGCCCCTGGCCTCGTGCCCAGGAGAGGACGCGCATCAACACCGTCCAGCCGTAGTCAGCCTGCCGTGGGGACGAGGCCATGCTGTCGCGCCATTTGCGAAACACTCGCGTGATCCGCGCGTCGTCGAGCGCCGCGAGCGGCAACGCCCCGAACTTCGTCTCGATCTTGGCGAGCTGGCGCACGTAGTCGGTGCGCGTACGCTCGGCGATATTCTGCCGGAACTCGGGCGACGCCTTGAACGCGCTGATGATCGAGCGGAGCTGCGAGGCGTCCGGCGTGCGCTGCTCGCCGTGGGCCGCTTCCCAGGAGCGCAGAAACTCAGGCGTTCCGGGCTCGCCCTTCAGCCGCGGGCCGCCTCGCCATGCGTAGTGGTACGTCGCCACGCTGCCGTCAGCGAGCACCTTGCGCACCGAATGGACGTGCTTCAACTCAACCCGCATGTTCGTTCTCCGACAGCCAAGCGTCGAGCGCGCCGGCTGGTGACTTTATACCGGAGATGCGGTCGAGCGCAGCGTCGATGGCGTGGAGATCGAAGAGGCCCGTGTCGAGCACCGGCTTTGGCAGCCGACCGCAGGCGACCCAGTGGCGGAACTTCGACAGCTCGATGCCGACGTATGCAGTAGCAGCAGCTTCGGGGATGAGGCGGGGAAGAATGTCGGCGCGCAAGGACCATCTCCAGCAGAGAGGGAGGTATCGTCCTTTCGGGTGGCCGCGATGGCGACGCCAAGGATGAGCTGCACCGATTAACAAGCCGTTGCTGGAGACGGCTTGTTAGACGCGCGCGACATCTATTCTTGCCGGTGCTCGCCAGCCCCGAAGAGCGCGCCGAACACGGTATCGAAGGCGAGCCCGATCTGCATGCCGACGCCGGTGAAGGTGCCGAACTTCTCGGTCTTGCGCTTCGCCGGCACCTTGATCGTCGCGTCGGGCGCGGCCGCCGTTGTGCAGGCATCCTTCTGCATGGGCTGCAACGAGCCCGTATCCATCCAGGCATCGCGCGCAACGGCTCCCTCGCCTGCTGCGAAACGGGGATTCGCGGAATTGCAGCGACGGTGGTGGCGCTGGAGGCGCAGGTTGTAAGACCGCGTACGCCCCGCAAAGCTTGGGCGCTGGCGACGAGGTCGGACAGGTCTGTCCACATGCACGGTTGTTGCACCCGCGCGAATCGTACTACCTCGTGAGTCCTAACAGCCGCAGCCGTCGATACAACTCGACGGCCGCCGCCGCAGGTCTGTGGACGAGTGCGCCGCCGGGCTTCCGCCGCGAGCGCGACTCAGCGTGTTATGGCCCCCATTGCCCAGGGGGGCTTACATGAACTTCAAGAGACTGATGAAGCGTGCAGTTGGGCAGGCCTTCATTGACCTGCTCAAATATCCCGTCTACACCGCCGGCCTCTTCTATCTGATCTCGATTTGGAACCATGTGGTTCCGCCGCCGCTCGCGGGGGATGTCCCGTTCGCTGTTGAAAAGCGCGAAGCGGACGATGCGTGACGAATCTTATGCGGCCGCGGCGGT
>CAXMLT010000006.1:0-10888 GCA_964194245.1 uncultured Hyphomicrobium sp. | reverse complement strand
GGGTATGCTCGGGCCCATCGGCGAGATCGGGCCGCGCGGCGTCTTCCCACTGTCGGGTCTCGTGGCGGCAGAGGCCGCGCGCAATCGCATCGCCCTCGTTGGCGAGGCAGCGCACGTCGTTCCCCCCATCGGCGCACAAGGCCTCAACCTCGGCCTGCGCGATGCGGCCCTTATTGCCGACTGCGTGGGAGACGCCCTGCAACTGGGCGGCGAAGTCGGAGCGCCGCAGACGCTCGAAGCCTACGTACGCGCCCGCCGGGTGGACATCGCGACGCGCGCCTGGTCGATCGACCTGCTCAATCGCAGCCTCATCTCCGGGTATTTGCCCGTTCAACTGCTGCGCGGGCTCGGGCTGCACGCGCTCAAGACCATCGGCCCCCTGCGCCGCCTCGCAATCCGCGAAGGCCTCGCCCCCTCCTACGTCGCCCCGAGGCTCATGCGCGGGGGCACAGAAGCCTTAGGCGCTTGACGCCGACGGCTCCCGCTTGGCATTTCCAAAGTCGATGAACTAGAGACCTGAGCCGCATGACCCGCAGCCCACGACTGCAAGATCTGCAATGGCGCATTGAGTATGCGGTGCTGCGTACCGTCGCCGCCTTTTTCCGCTCGCTGCCGCTCAATCTTGCCACCAACGCGTCTGCGTTCTGCTGGCGGCGGCTCGCGCCGCTCATCAACCCCAAGCGCCACAAGCGCGCGCTCGACAACCTCGCGATCGCGTTTCCCGAAAAGAGCGAAGAAGAGCGGCACGAGATCGCGTTGAGGCATTGGGAGAACCTCGGCCGCGTCATGGTGGAGACCATGCGCATCGACCGCTTCCTCGCCGAGCCCGAGCGCGTAGACATCGTCAGCCAGAACATCTTCTCTCGCTACAAGGACAAGCTCGGCGCCGCCGTCGGCGTGAGCCTGCACATGGGCAACTGGGAGCTTGCGATTTTGCCCTTCACGTGGGCCGGCGCGAACCCCGCCGCGGTCTACCGCTCGGTGACCAACCCTTACGTAGACCGCTACATTCGTGCCCAGCGCAAGGACCTCTACCCGGACGGGCTGTTCGGACGCGGCAATGTCGGCGAGCACGGCGACGACCAGAAGACCGCGCGCGCCATCATGGACTTCGTGCGCCGCGGCGGCCGCCTCGGACTCGTGTGCGATCTCTACGACCGCACAGGCATGCCCGTTCCCTTTTTCGGCAAAGACGCCAAGACGCAAGCCATCGGCGCCATGATCGCGCGCCGCGTCGGCGCGCGCATCTGGCTGTCGCGCGTCAAGCGCATCGGCACGTCGAGCCGCTTCCAGATCGAGCTCAAGGAATTGCGCGTGCCACGCACGGCCAATCAGGCCGAGGACATCCGCTGGACCATGACGCACATGCAGGAGCAGTTCGAAACCTGGATCCGCGACGCTCCCGAGCAGTGGATGTGGAGCAACCGGCGCTGGAGCTAGCGGGCGGCGGCTGGTGCCTCCGTGACTGCACATGCATACTCAATCTCCGCGTGCATCGCCGTGAGGCAAGCTGACTGACAAAAAGCAATGGGTGTGGATGGTTACGGCTCCGTTCTCGCCATCCCCGTGACCGATTGCTATCGAGGACCGGCAACCGAACTTCGCTCGGCAGAGCCGCTCGCTCTCGTTTGCCGATCGAGCACATGCGTGGGCTCTCATGGACGTGGTTCTCACGCTGTCCGGCGTTCATCCTCGCGACCGTCTCGCGTACTGGTACGACGTCGCGTGCAAGGTCTTCGTCGACCACGAATGCCGCGTGACGACGCCGTCGCAGTTCGACGTGACGATGCAGCACATGGCGCTCGGCGACCTCGGCGTCGTCAACATCGAGAGCCTCGGCCTCGGCTTTGCCGAGGTCACCGCACGCACCATCGCGAACGGCGAGGACGACGTATTCTTCCTCTGCCTGCAGCTCGAAGGCGGCGCCACCTTGAGTCAGGATGGCCGCGAAGCGGTCATTGAGCCGGGTGATTTCGTGCTGCTCGACGCGCAGCGCCCCTATTCCTGCCGCTACACGACCAATTGGCGGCAGATCATCATCAAGATCCCGCATCGCTCGTTGAATGCGCGCCTGGCCGCAAGCTCGGAGCTGACGGCGTGCCCGGTGCGCAACAACATGGGCGTTGGCGGCCTCACATCGGGATTTATCAGGATGATCCCCGATCGCGTCGAAGTTTTGCAGCCCGTTGCCAAGACCCAAATCGCCGAGCACGTGCTCGACCTCGCCGCACTGGCGCTTGCGGCCGAGACCGCCAAGGACAAGCCGGCCCTGTCATCGGGACGAGCCATCGCACTGTTGCAGTTGCGCGTGGCGATCGAGAACCGGCTGAGCGACCCGACGCTCGATCCGAGCAGCGCCGCTGCTGCCGCCGGCATCAGCGTGCGCTACGCAAACGTGCTTCTGTCCGAGCAGGGGACCTCGCTTCAGCGATTCATCGTGTCGCGCCGCCTCGACCATTGCCGCCGCGCGCTGGAGGATCCTACGCAAGCGCAGCGCACCATCACCGACATCGCTTTTGCCTGGGGCTTCTCGGACCTGTCGCATTTCGATCGCCGCTTCAAGGCCGAGTACGGCTGCGCGCCACGCGACTACCGCCAGCGCTTCCAGTCCTGACCTCGTGGCCGCGGGCTGCAGAGTTATCACCAGCCAATGTAGGCTAGTGGCGGGGCGATATTGACATGCGTCGCGACATGAACCCTCCCTCTTCCACCAGGACGCGGAAGGGGGAGGCAGCTCGTGAGCGACCCAACCGAGACGGTGCCGTCGCGCGTGCGGGCTTCATGGCGGAAGCTGCGCAGAGCGGGCGTTCACACTGCAAGGTCGTGGCGATCATCGCAGAGGGCGAGGCCCGGGGGCATAACGCGACACCTGCTGCCCATCGGCGCCACCGCGAGCGCCTTTTTCCTGATCGCACTTCTCTATCTCGGCTACGACCTCGCCAAGGGAAGGCTGTCGCCGTGCGAAGCGATCTTCCGGGAGACCTCGCTCGGCCTCAAGACGAAGATCAGCTTCCTCAAGACGGAAGGCGAACTGGAAATCGGTCGCGAGCAGCTGACCGATCTCGACGAACGCGCGCAGATGACGGCGCTCAACCTCAAGACTTGCTGCACCGTGCTGGACGCCGGCCGCCTCGATCCCGAGCAGTTCCTGCAGTGCAAGGGCAGCGCGCGCGCTTACGAGGCGAGCCTGTCGGACATTGCGAACCTCGTGCGCCAGGCCGTCAAGGAGGGCCTCACCACAAGCTCCATCGCGGCGAGCGCCGCGCCGCTGCCCGTGCCGGCGAGCCTCAAGCAGAAGATCGACACGGAGGTCGGGAGCGCGCAACAGGTCTCGCGCGACTTCAATCACGCGGTCGTCGCCGTGCGCCACGAACAGGCGCTCGCCACGCTCGCGACGACAGTGCCGCAAAGCGTGGCGATCGAGGCGCAGGAGCGCGAACCCAACGACGACGCGCTCGCCACCAACGAGATCAAGCTCGGGACGTGGATCACGGCGTCGATCGGCTCTGGCAAGGACGCCGACTACTTCGCGTTCACCTCGCCGGAGACCCACCGCGACTGGCTGCGCATCGAGTTGCAGAACCGCTCCACGACGCTCGAGCCGCGGCTCGAGCTGTTCGACGCGGAGAAGGCCAGCCTCGGCTCGGCCTATAAGGCGACGCCGGGCGCCGATATCACGTATGCCTTCGTCGCCGAGCCCGCAACGCGTTACGTCGTGCGCGCGAGCAACACCTACGGCTCGAGCACGGGCGTGTACCTCATGCGTGTCGTCGCAACGAAGTCCTACGACGCGCTGGAGCCCAATGACGACATCCTGCACGCCAGACCCATCGCCATCGCGGCGCCTGTCGCCGCCAACATCATGGACAAGAGCGACCTCGACTTCTTCGCCATTACTGCGGGCAAGTCGGAGGCGACGCTGGTCGCCAGCGTGAAGAACGGTTCGATCACGCTGCAGCCGGAGATCGCGCTCTACGGCGCCAACAAGACGCTGCTCGGCACCCAAGCCAACACGACACCCGGAGGCGATACGAGCTATTCGTTCAAGGTCGCGCCGAACGCGACCTATTACTTGCGCGTGCGCGACGTCTACGGCAGCGCCGCAGGCGACTATACGCTGACTGTCGCCGAAGGGCCTCCAGGTGACCGATGAGACGCGAGGTGATTGGGAGGAGAGCTATGAGGGGAACGCGGATGGCGATGGCGGCCGCTGCGGTGGTTGCCTTCGCGTTCGCCGTGCGCGCAGAGCCGGATACGCAACAGGATGGCAAGGCGGGCGCCAGGATCGGCGGCAAGTGCGCCTACGTCGAGCACCCGGGCTCCTGCACCATCGAGGGCGCGGTGAAGACGCCGGATTCGATCGCGCAGGCTTTGCTCAACGGTGGCCCGGGCTACGAAGGCCTGACGGTGACGTTCACTTATGCGAGTGCCGCCGCGGGCGATGACGGGCTCGTGCGCCAGGCGCTCGAAGGCAAACACGAGCTGCGCCTGATGAACAGTTGGTATCCCGGGCCGCGCTTCCTCGAGCGCTACGGCATCGCCGCGGGCAAATCGTTTGCCTGCTCGCTCAACGTCATCTCGCAGGGAACGTGCACGCCCACGGTCTTCGATTTTCAAGGCATCGACCGCGCCGATTATTTCGAAAGCGAGCACTAGACGCGAACCCTATTTGCTCGCTTGCGATCATAGCATCGAATGCCACATAAATACTTGAAAACGCTCTATTTCTACTGCGTACGGAGACCTTACGAAATGGTATCCGGATGCCAACTCCTGGCAATGAACGCGGTGCAGGGTGCGCGCCGGGTGGATCAAAAAAGGCCACCCGGACAGCAAATGGAGAGTTCCATATGTCGAAGAAGATTGTGAGCACCGCCATCCTCGCCGGCCTCCTGTTCGGCCTCGCCGCTCCTATCGCCCAGGGCCAAGAGCGCCCCCAAGACGAAAGCGGAGTGCGAGAAGCTGGCGAACATGAAGTGGGACGATGGCAGCTCTAAGTGCGTCAAGAAGTAAGCGCGTCCTACAGCGGCGGGTCTTCGGACCTGCCGCCTCTCCAAGCTGGCCGCACGTACTTGTGGTCATTCAAGCTAGACATCCGCACCTTCGTTCGAAGGTGCTCTCAAAATCGGGGAGTTAAACAATGAAGCGTTTCGTTCCGCTGTCGCTCCTGAGCGGCGTCGTGTTCATGTGCCTCGGCGCCGCCGCCGGTCATGCCGCCGTGTCGGGCTCCGGCCTCACCGTGTCGCATCCGACTGCCGTGGTGCAGGCGCACTGGCGCCATCACCGCTGCTGGTGGCGCTTCCACCATCGTCACTGCCGCTATTGGTAAGTCCTGCCGAAGTCTAAGTCGCTACTCGTTCATCCGAAACGAACTGATGCAGCCGCCACAAGCGTGCTGCATCTTTTTTTTGCGCCACACGTCGCCAGCTCGCGTTCAGTACTTCGGGAAGATCACGTTTATGCGCAAGCCGGGCTTGTTGTCCTGCAGTTCCAAGCTGGCTCCGTGCAGGTCGGCGATCGCCGCCACCATGCTCAGCCCGAGGCCACTGCCAGGAGTGGAGCGCGCGCGTTCCAAGCGATAGAGCCGCCGGAAGACGTTGCCGCGCTCATCGGTCGGGATGCCCGGCCCCGTGTCCCACACGACCGCCACGTACCTCTCGACCTGGTTCAAGAGGCTCACCCCGATGCGGATACCCTTCGGCGAGTGGCGGATGGCGTTCTCGATAAGGTTGGCAAAGAGCTGCGTCAGCAGCTCGCGGTCGCCCCGGATCCGCCCCTTCAGGCTCGTCGGCACCGCGCTCTCGAGGCTGTCGCCCGCTTCCTCGACGACGGGCTCGTAGATGTCGGCGACCTCCGCGAGAACGGAGCCGAGATCGACATCGCAGAAGCGCGCCTTGCGTGCTCCCGCCTCGAGTTGCGTGATGCGCAGAAGCGCCTCGAACGTCTCGACGATGGAGTCTAGGTCTTCCAGCGACTCCTCCACGCGGCCGCGAAACTCCTTGGGGTCGCCCTTTGCGCTCAGCGCCTCCTCCAGCCGCCGGCGCAGACGCCCGATCGGTTTCTTCAAGTCGTGGGCGATGTCGGAGGAGGCCTGGTTAACGCTCTCGATCAGTTTCTGCAGGTGCGCAAGCGTGGCGTTGATCTGCCCCGCGACCTTGTCGAGATCATCGCCCGATCCCGTCAGCGGCACGCGGTTGGCGATGTCGCCGTGGCTCACCTTGGACAAGGTCGTCGCAAACACGTCGATCTTCTGCTGTGCGCGGCGCGCCAGATACGTCGCTGAACCGATGGCGAGTAGCACCGTCGTCAGGAGACCCCAGCTCAAGCCGTGCAGCAGGATGCGCTGCACCTCGCGGATCTCGCGATCGCTTTGGCCAACCAGCAGGTATCCATTGGAGACGGGTTTCCAGATCGCATAGAAGCGGTCGTCGGGATCGCCCTTGCTCGCGACCATCGGCAACCAGGCGCGATCGAGGATGTCCCAGCCGGCGAACACCTTGACGTTCTGCACGTTGCCGGCCTGGAAATCGCCGTCCTCGCGCCGCAAGAGAAAGATGCTGTCGAAATCGCGCACGGACTTGGCTTCATCCGCGACGACGACGGCGAGCGCGTCGAAGCCGTGCTCGGCATCGATCGCGAGCAGGGTGTCGCTCGTCTCCTCGACGCGCTTGCGGATGTGGCTCTCGAGCTCGGCCCCCAGCGTCAGATAGAGGACCGCGACGAGAGCGACGACGGTCAACGCGAACAGCAATGTGAAGGCCCCCGCGAGGCGGACGGGGGTGCGCTTCAGGAGGTCACGACTGATCATGCATTGTGTAGCCGCTGCCGCGCACAGTGTGGATCAGCTCGCGGCCGTACGGCCGGTCGATCTTGGTGCGCAGCCGCGAGATGTGCGTCTCGACTACGCTGGTCTTCGGCTCGAAATGGAAGCTCCACACCCGCTCGAGTAGCATCGTGCGCGTCAGCACGCGGCCCTTGTTGCGCATCAACACCTCGAGCAGGCGGAACTCGCGCGGTTGCAGGTCGATCACATCCGTGCCGCGTGTCACCTTGCGCGCGATGAGGTCCATCTCAAGGTCGCCGACGCGCAGGATGGTCTCCGCGTCGCGCAAGTGCGGGCGTCGGGCGAGCGCGTTTACGCGCGCCATGAGCTCGGAGAAGGCAAACGGCTTGACGAGGTAGTCGTCGCCGCCGACGTTGAGGCCGTCGACACGGTCATCGACGCCGCCGAGCGAGGTGAGAAAGATCACCGGGACCCTGTGGCCGACCGCGCGCAGCGCGCGCACGAGCGAGAGGCCGTCGAGCCCCGGGAGCATGCGGTCGATGACGAGGATGTCATAGACCTCGTCCATGGCCTGGGTGAGCCCGTCGCGGCCGTCCGCAATCGTCTCGGCGGAGTGCCCTTCCTCTGCGAACCCGTTGGACACGTAAGCGGCGGTGTCGGCGTCGTCCTCGACGACAAGTATGCGCATAGGCTTATGCCTTCCCCTGGAACTGCTCATATTTAGGCAGCGCGGGTTTGCGAGGCAATTTCCAAGTTATTACAGAACCGTAAGGGAAGCGATTGTGACGTCAAGCGCGGCCGGCGGCCCGTCGAATAGGCGCCATTCTCGTCCCCGCCATGGCCTGCCGACAGCGCCGCGGGCCGAAGCCGGTTTGTCGACGGAATGTTTCCAGTTGCTTCCTCAGTCAACGGATTGTGCCGTCTCGGTCAAGTGCGGGAAACCAAACTTGCGTTCAATGAGCAATCGAATCCGCACGGGAACCGATCTACCCACCCGAGGCCCGTGCCGGCGGTGGGCTATCGGGCTTTGGACAGCGGGCTTTACACGGGGACCCATGCAGCGCGAAACCCAACTCGAACGATCACCCCTTCATCTGTTGCACCGTGTGCATCAGCGCGCGACCGAGCTGTTCCAGGAGAAGATGGCCGGCATCGACATCACCGCCCGGCAGTACGTGGTGCTGGTGACGGTGGCGCAGAACGACGGCGCAAGCCAACAGGACATCATCGACGACACCGGCATCGACCGCTCGACCGTCTCGCAAATCATGCAGACCATGATCCGCAAGGGGCTATTGAAGCGTAAGCGCACGAAGGAGGACGCGCGCGCCTACGCGATTACAGTCACCGACCAGGGCCGCGATATCCTCAAGGCGTCGGAGGCGATCGTCGAAGGCGTCAACGAGGCGCTCGTCGCCGCGCTGCCGGCCACACGAGCCAAGACGTTCATCGACAATCTGCGCTCCATCATCGCCGAGCGCGGACGGACCGGTGCCTGAGACCAGCGCGGCCTTTTGGGGCCGCCTGCGCGGGTGCCAACCTAAGTGCCGTAAGCGTTGACTCCCGTCGGGCGCGCCATAAAGTGCGCTGCACCGCAACATGGGAGCCCCACCGATGGCCGCGACGCGCACGCCCGCGAAGTTCTATTCCCCCCTCGCCATCGGCGCTCCCGAGCCCTACCGGACCCTTCCGATCCGCATCGAGCGCATGATCCACTTCGTGCCGCCGCACAACGAGAAGATCCGGGCCAAGATCAAGGACATCGCGGGCCAGGTCGACGTCATCCTCGGCAACCTCGAGGACGCCATCCCGGCCGACCAGAAGGAGGCCGCGCGCAAAGGCTTCATCGCCATGGCGAGCGCCACCGATTTCGGCTCGACCGGGCTGTGGACGCGCATCAACTGCCTCAATAGCCCGTGGGTGCTCGACGACGTCACGGAGCTGGTGCCGGCAGTGGGCAACAAGCTCGACGTGATCATGCTGCCGAAGGTGGAGGGGCCGTGGGACATCCACTACCTCGACCAGCTCCTTGCCCAGCTCGAAGCCAAGCACACGGTCAAGAAGCCGATCCTCATCCACGCCATCCTCGAGACGGCGGAGGGGGTCAACAACGTGGAGGCGATCGCTGCCGCCTCCCCGCGCATGCACGGAATGAGCCTGGGGCCGGCCGACCTTGCGGCCTCGCGCGGCATGAAGACGACCCGCGTCGGTGGCGGCCACCCCGACTATGGCGTCCTGGCCGACCCGGCCGGCGACAGCGGCTCTAAGCGGCCATTCTTCCAGCAGGACCTCTGGCACTACACCGTCGGCAAGATGGTCGATGCCTGCCTCGCCTATGGCTTGAAGCCATTCTATGGCCCGTTCGGCGATTTCTCCGATCCGGCGGCATGCGAGGCGCAGTTCCGCAACGCCTTCCTGCAGGGGTGCCTGGGTGCCTGGTCGCTGCATCCGACCCAGATCGATATCGCCAAGCGCGTATTCTCGCCCGACGAGAAGGACGTCGCCTTCGCCAAGCGCATCATCGAGGCCATGCCCGACGGCACCGGCGCGGTGATGATCGACGGCAAGATGCAGGACGACGCCACCTGGAAGCAGGCCAAGGTCATCGTCGACCTCGCCCGGCTGGTGGCTGCAAAGGACCCCGAGCGGGCGGCGGCCTACGGACTCTAGCTTCGACGGCTCCGCCAGGGTGCATCTGCCACCGCCGCCTTCGGCTCCCTAGCGATACGACCCCACGAATTGGAATTCGTCCAAGGAACGGCGGTTTCGGCCTTAACAATAAGAAGTGCGGCAGGAAGGCCGCAGTCCCAACCCTCAGTTTGTCCTAGCCAATTGACAGTCGCCGCGACCTACCTTGGAATGGGACTCAGGGGGCGACGTCGGAGTGCGGCACGAGCAATGAAGCACGGGGTGCACGCAGCCATGGGCACGATGATGGGAACGATGCGCGAGGCGAAGTTCTCGGTGGGGCAGGTTGTCCGCCACCGATTCTATCCGTTCCGCGGCGTGGTGTTCGACATCGATCCGGAGTTCGACAACACCGAGGAGTGGTGGCTCGCGATCCCCGAGGACATCCGCCCTCACAAGAACCAGCCCTACTATCACCTGCTCGCGGAAAACGCGGAGACCGAATACATCGCCTACGTCTCGGAGCAGAATTTGCTCGCAGACGAGACCGGCAGGCCGCTGCGCCATCCGCAGGTGTCGGAGCTTTTCGCCGAGGACGAGAACGGCGGCTACAAGGCGCTCTATCTGCAGGCGCACTGACTGCCGGCGCTGAGCGACCTGCGGTGAGCTGACCCGAGCTGAAATGCAAAGACCGCCCGGCGTTGTCGCCGAGCGGTCTTTTTCGTTTCGGCTTCGTGCCGAGAGCTACTTCTTCGCCGACGGCGCCGGAGCCGGGGCCGCAGGAGCGGTCGCTCCCGGAGGCGGCGGCGGCAGGTTCTTCATCTCGTCGGCCTTGGCCTTGTTGGCGAGATCGATCTGGCGCTGGCGGATCTGCTCCATCAGCTTGCGGCGGTTCTCCGAGTATTCCTTGCTGTCGACCGGCTTGCCCGTCAGCGCATCGCCGAAGCCGTTGAGTGGCACCGGCACCGTGAACTGGCGTCCGTTGGTCCAGATGGCGAGCACGGCCATGCCGGCGTTGCCCTTCAACAAGTCGCTGACCTCTTTCGTCGCCTCGGTTTCGGCGGTGCAGCCGATCGGCAGGCAGTGCGAGAACTTGAGGTCGACCGTCTTGAGGTCCTTGAGCTCGATCGTTTCGTTCTTGGCGGCCTTCGCCCACTGGTCCGCGCTATAGACTGCGAGCTTCACGCCGCCGGGAATGACGACGCCGAGCGGAACCATAACGGCGAGCACCTGCTTGGGTGCGCCCTCGATCTCCTGCAATCCGACGGAGACAATAAGCTGGCCTGTGTTGCTCTCGATCGCCTCGAACATGGTCGAGCAGAGCTGCTTATCCTCGGTCGCGGGCTTGGCGTCCTTAGCGGGGGGAGGCGCGCCCTCCTTAGGCCTAGCGTTGATCGTGATCTTGTCGCAGAGCTTGACCCACTGCGTGGACTTCTTGGCGTCCTTGCCGGCATCCTTGGCGGCATCCTTGGCGGC
>CAXMLT010000005.1:0-2028 GCA_964194245.1 uncultured Hyphomicrobium sp. | reverse complement strand
CCGGGGCCGGTTCCGATGACGATCAGATCGTAGGCGCTCACGGGAGCGAACTCCTTTGCTGGTCTAGAGCGGGAGGGGAGCGCCGAACGCCCACACGTAGCCGTAGGGGTCGCGCAGCCGGCCGTAGCGCATGACCCAGAACGTGTCCGTCGCCGGCATGGTCACGGTGGCGCCCGCAGCTTGCGCGCGCGCGATCGCCGCGTCGACCTCCTCCGGCGTCTGCATGTTAATCTGCATAGCGACGCTGCCGTGCGCGTCGGGAGCGCGCGGCGCAACGTCCGTTATATATTGAGGGAAGTGATCCGACAGCATGAAGTGTCCGCCGAAGGCCGCGAGCGAGGCGTGCATAACCTGCTGCTTGTCCTCCGTCAGCTCCTGGTACACCACCTGCGCCCCGAACGCCCGCTTGTAAAATTCGATGGCTTCCAGGCCATTCTTGACCGTGAGATAGACCTCTATCGCCGCTGGAATAGGTTCCTCCGCCATTTCCTAGCTCCGCAGGTTGTTCCTGCCTCAGAGCTCCAGGATAAACCGTTGCGGCTCTTCGAGACACTCCTTGACACGCACGAGGAAGGCGACCGCTTCCTTTCCGTCGACGATGCGGTGGTCGTAGCTCAAGGCCAGGTACATCATCGGGCGGGCCACCACCTGGCCGTCGCGCACCACCGGCCGCTCCTCGATGCGGTGCATGCCGAGAATGGCCGACTGCGGCGCGTTCAGGATCGGCGTCGACAGTAGCGAGCCGAAGACGCCGCCGTTGGTGATGGTGAAGGTGCCGCCCTGCATATCGGCTATGCCGAGCTTGCCGTCGCGGGCGCGCTTGCCGTAATCGGAGATCTGCGCCTCGATCTCGGCGAGCCCCATGCGGTCGGCTTCGCGCACCACGGGAACGACGAGGCCCCGGTCGGTGCTGACCGCCACGCCGATGTGGTAGTAGTTCTTGTAGACGATCTCGTCGCCGTCGATCTCGGCGTTGACCGAGGGGATCTCCCTCAAAGCCTGGAGGCACGCCTTCACGAAGAAGCCCATAAAGCCGAGCTTCACCCCGTGGCGCTTCTCGAACAGGCCCTTGAACTCGCTCCTGAGCTTTATCACCGCGCCCATGTCGACGTCGTTAAACGTCGTCAGGATGGCGGCGGTGTTCTGCGCGTCCTTCAGGCGCTGCGCGATGGTCTGGCGCAACTTGGTCATGCGCACGCGCTCCTCGCGCGCGGCATCGTTTGCGGCGGCCGGTAGCCGCAGGTTCTGCGCGGGCACGGGGACAGGCACCGAGCCCGCGAAGGAAGCCGCTGGGGCGGCGACCGCCGGCTCCTCGTCCTCATGCGGCGCAGGCTCGAACGCTTTGGCGGTCGTCGCCGCGGGCACGTCCTCCTTGAGGATCTGTCCGCGCTTGCCCGAGCCGGCAATGGCGACGGCGTCGAGGCCCGCCTCGGCGAGCTTCTTGCGTGCCGCGGGGCTCGGCGGCATCTCGCCGTTGGATTTGTCGGCGGCAACGGGAGCTGGCACAGCCTTGGGCGGTGGCGGGGGAGCGGCTTTGACTGCCGCAGCCAGCGGCGCGGGTGCGGGCGCCGCCTGAGCCGGCTTCGCCGCCACGGCCCCGGCGCTGTTACCGATCGCACCCAGCACCGCGCCGACGGCGACCGTCGTTCCCTCGACCGCCTTGATCTCACCCAGCACGCCCGACGTCGGCGCGTTGACTTCCACCGTCACCTTGTCGGTCTCGAGCTCGACCAGCGGCTCATCCGCGTTGACGCTGTCGCCGGCCGCCTTGAGCCACTTGCCGACGATCGCCTCGGTCACGCTCTCGCCCAGAGCCGGCACTCGAATTTCGGTCGCCATCTCGTCCTCACCTCGCCGCCAAGGTCACCCAAACGGTCCCGAAGCGTGGCCCGCTCCGGAGACGCGCCTCTTCCTCAAATGCCGTCCGGACCGTTGAGCGCCTCTTCAACCAACGTCTTCTGCTCGTGCAGGTGCTTCGACAATTGCCCCGTCGCCGTCGACGCCGACGCCGGGCGCCCGGCGTAGGCC
>CAXMLT010000004.1:0-2763 GCA_964194245.1 uncultured Hyphomicrobium sp. | reverse complement strand
CCTGCCGGTAGGCGAGCCACGACGCGGCGAAGACGGCGAGGATTGCGAGCGCCCCGATGACCGCGGTGGCGACCGCGCCGAGGCGGTAGATCAGCCAGGCAACCGCGGCGCCGATGCCGACGAGGAACAGAAGCTCCGCGCCGGTGGCGTAGGCCGGGCGCATGAGGTGATCGCCTGCAAGCATCTGCTCCAGCGCTTGCGCGTGGATTTCGACGCCGGGCACAGCTGAATCGAGCGGGGTTGCACGCAAGTCGAGGAGGCCCACGGCGCTCGTGCCGATGAAGATGTCGCGCCCGGCGATCGATTTCGCATCGAATGAGTTATCGAGGATCGTGTGCGCGGGGATGTATCTGCGCGGGTCGGGCTTGGCGAAGCGCAGCCACAGCTCGCCGTTGGCATCTGTCGGCAGCACGGTCGACCCAACCCGCACGCTCTCGACGCCGGTCCGCTGCCCGAAGGCCGGCACGCCGCTGCCGCCGGAGGAGCGCACGAATATGGTTGTCTCCTTCAGGGCGACGCGCAGCGTCTCGAGCGGCAGCGTCGGATAGAGCGTGCCGCCCACCGACAGCAGCAGCGGTATGCGGCGGAGCACCTGATCGCGCTGCGGGGTCCAGTTGACGGCGCCGAGCCCCGCCGCGGCGCTCGTCAGCACCGGAAGGCCGCCGATGACGCTGGAGAAGCGCGGGACAAAACCTTGCGGGTCGTCGCCCGCGAAGGCAAAGCGCGCGTGCGGCGGCGGGGCTTTGCGCGAGCCGCCGTCCTCGCCCGCAATGCCGAGCGTGATGGGGGCGCCCGCGATCGCTGCCGCGAGGCGGTTGTCGTTGGAGGGGAGCGACGACGCCTCCGCGATCATGGGCGCAAGCTGCGGCACGTCGCCGAACAGCTTGGCGAACTCGCCGGGCGAGAGCCGGTCCGGCTCGGCGAGGATCAGGTCGAGCGTGATCGTGCGCGCGCCGGCCGCCTTCAAGGCATCGATGATGGCGGCAAGCTTGGTGCGCGGCCAGGGCCACTGGCCGACCTTGGCGAGCGAGGGCTCGTCGATGTCGACGATGCGCACGGGCAGCGTCTCGTCGAGCGGCCGCGGTGCCACGTTGAGGTAACTGTCGAAGACCGAGAGCCGCAGCCGCGCGACGGGCTCCGGGTCGGCGATGCGCAGCGCCACCGCGAGCAACAGCAGCGCCGCGGTCAGGAGCAGGTGGATTGACGGCACGCGCAGGCGCATGGGTCCTCGGGCTGTGGCGGTACGCTGGCGGCCGCCACCCGCATCATAGCGTCGAGACGAGCGGTTGCCAGGGCGGCGCGGCCGTTAGGCTTTCTCGATCCAGTCTGCGCAGCGCCCGGCTTCCCGGAACGTGGCGGAGGGATAGAGCGCCGCGATCTGGCGGCCCGTGGCGGCGGAACGGCCTTGTCGTCCGAGCACAGGATGACGAAGAAGACATTGCGAGAGCGTTCATTAGGGCGATAATCACGCCGCCGACGGTGGGCGCAGATCACTTGCGTTGGGGGGACGTGCGAGGCAGCCAACAAAGGAGGATCCCCATGGCCACGTTCGTCGTGCTCGCCGGTTTCACCGAGCAGGGCATCAGCAATGTCAAGGAAACGGTTACTCGCGCGGAGTCCTTCAAGGACTTGGCTAAAAAGAGCGGGGTGACGGTCAAAGATATGTATTGGACACTTGGCCGCCACGACGTGGTCGCCCTCTGCGAGGCGCCGGACGACGAGACCGTGACCGCACTGATGTTGAGCGTTTCCTCCCGCGGCTACGTCCGCTCCGAGACGCTCCGCGCCTTCTCGTTCGACGAAATGAAGAAGGTCCTCGACAAAATGGTTTGACATGTCGGCTGCCGGAGGCTCGCGCCGATCAGCGGGTGCCGTGATCTGCATCGATGGGCGGGATCATTTGATCGCCCAAGCAGCGCTCAGCCCTTCGATTTGGCGCGGGCGATCGCCTCGCCGATCAGGCGCTCCGCCTCGTCCTTATCGCCCCAGTGGTCGATCTTGACCCACTTACCCGGCTCCAGGTCTTTGTAGTGCGCAAAGAAGTGCTGGATCTGCTCCAGCGAAATGGCCGGCAGGTCGGAGTAGCTCGCGACCTTGTCGTAGCGCTGCGTCAGCTTTCTGCTCGGCACCGCCAGCACCTTCTCGTCGCCGCCGCCCTCATCCTGCATGACGAGCACGCCGACGGGCCGGCAGTTGATGACCGCACCGGGAAAGAGAGCGCGCGTGTTGCAGACCAGCACGTCAATAGGGTCGCCGTCGGCCGACAGAGTGTGGGGGATGAACCCGTAGTTTCCTGGGTAGCGCATCGGCGTATAGAGGAAGCGATCGACCACGAGCGCTCCCGAGGCCTTATCCATTTCGTATTTGATCGGCTCCCCGCCGATGGGGACCTCGATGATGACGTTAATATCGCGCGGCGGATCGTTTCCGATCGCGATCGCATCAAGGCGCATGCAGTCCCTCCCGCACTTCGACCGCCGCGCTGGCCCGCGCGACGGCCCGGATGATAGGTGGCTAAGCTGCGGCAACCAAGCCGGCCGAGAGGCGGAGACGTCTCGGGTGCCATTTGCCTGTGGGGACGCGCGCCGGCGCCTCGCGGGCAAAGACCCCGAGGGCTCGATGCGAGGGGCTGCGGGGCGGGAAAGTGCCGCGAGCTTGGGTAGTTGAGAAGAGCGGCTCCATCGCCGCCCCGCGCAGGATTTTTCGGCCTACCCGCAGCGTTTCAGCGGAATCCCGCACCCGGACTTTCACCGGGCGGGTGCG
>CAXMLT010000003.1:0-2376 GCA_964194245.1 uncultured Hyphomicrobium sp. | reverse complement strand
CTTCTGCAAGCGCACCTCCTGGGCCGTGCGCTGCATCATCATCAATAGACTCGACGCCAGCGCCTTCAAGGGCGCGTCTGACCTTATTCAGTGTTGAAATCGTGTAGGCGGCCCCAGAGCCAGACAAAAAGCCGCCGCGGTGTCGTGCATGCTGGATTGTCCGGCAGCTGTGTCAGCGCCGCGCCGCCGGTAGAAAATCACGATTGGGGAGGACGTCATGGTCACGCTAAAAGAGGCCTTAGAGACCGAACGCGAAAGAAAGAAACGTGAGACCGAGGAAACAGCAACGCAACGCGAAGTAGGACGAGCGATACTGGAGGCATTAGCTCAACGCTTGACTACTGACTCGGTGCCCTATTGGCACTTCATGCTCAGCGACGATGCGGTCAGCGTGCTGCGCATAAAAGGTGTCAATGCACGCGAACGCGTCGGGAGGTTGACCGCCGCGGACGCGGGGAGTTGCGGCCCCGGGCTCTAGTGCACGCGCGTATCTCACCAGACTTGCGGCAGCAGGCGGTAGCGCACGTTGCGCATGTAGTCGGCGTATCCTGGAAGATTTGCGACTAAGAGTTTTTCCTCGTCCGAGAGCCGCCATGCGAAGCCGGCGATGAACAGCGGCACGAAGAGGAGTCCCCACCATGAGCCGAGCGCGAGCGGCATCCCGACAAACACGAGGACGGCGCCTGCGTACATGGGGTGTCGGACGATGGCGTAGGGACCGGTCGAGATCACCGTCTGACCTTCGGCAACTTGCACCGTCGAGGCGGCGTAGCGGTTCTCCCTGATCACGAGGAAGTAGATGAGAATGCCGAGCGCGCCGAGTGCGTCGCCGACGAACGAGAGCCAGGCCGGGACGGCGGGCGACCAACCGAAGCGGTGATCGAAAACCATAATGATGATGGCCGCGACGTAGACCAGCATGCCCAGCAGTAGAATGAGTTTCTGTGTTGGCCTCTGCTCGACCCTCGGGCCTAGGCGCAGACGGCTCTCGAGGAGCTTCTTGTCGTAGAGCGCCATGTAAAGCGTGACGAGTATCGTCGGGAGCAACAACGTGGCGAGGAATGCCCAGCCCTGCCAGTAGTAGAGCGTGCCTGCCGGGATGAAGATCACGCCGAAGAACGCGGCGCTGCCGACGAGCGTCTCACGGATGGCTCTTCGGTAGAGAGTGTCCATACCTCAATGATAGCCAGAGGAAGTGCGCAGAATTGGGGAGGTTGCGGGTGCGCGGATAAAAACCGGCGAGGAGCCGGCGAGAGGACGGGCGCAGTGGCACTATCTCCCCGCGCCCGGCAGGCAAGACGCTAGTTTAGGAAGGAGAAGCCTAGCCCGCGAGATGGAGTGTAGTGCACGCGGGCGCGCGACACAATTTCTTGATGGTGCGCCGGCGGGGCGGGCGCGGCGGAAAATCTAGTTGGGGTGGATGGTGACGGTGGCGGTTTTGGGGAGGGATCACTTGGCTGCGTTTTGCTTTAGCTCACCTACTGCTTTGCGCATGGTAAGCCCAACCCCGAAGCGGGTCGGCTCCTCGCCTAGGAGGAGGAATCCGCAGGCCGAGTAAAAGCCCCGGGCCCGTGGGTTGCCGACAACATATAAAAAGTCAGCGCCGCGAGCAGCTGCAAGAATTTCTGCATCTCTAAGCAGGCGAGTGCCAATTCCTGCTCGCCAGTTCGCGGGGTCGACGAACAGACCGTCGAGATCGGCATCCCCATCATCACGCGGCAGCACGACTGCGAACCCTACGGTTTTGCCCTCGACTTCGGCAACAAGCGTCCGGCCCTCAGTGATCTGTTCATTTGGTAGCTCGATGGCGTCTGGGTGCGCGAGGAGTGCCTCGCGGGTTTCCTCCCACATAAGAGACGCGCGCCATTGCAAAGCTTCAAGCACGCTTCGCTCGCCGATGGTTGCAGGCCGAACAGAAAGGTCGCTGATCATTGTTTCAAGTATGCGACTCCGGCCGACTTAATCAGCAACGTCACTTCTTCTTGCCGGCTGGCTTGCCAGTTTGCTCGGCCACGTGGGTTCTGAGTATGCGATCGATGTAGGACGAGAGGCTGCGCTCATCTGCAGCTGCGAGTTTCGCAAGTGCTGCCTTGAGCTCTTCGGAAACTTTGAAGGAGATAACCGTCTTTTCAACCATTGTGCCCTCTTGACAGACCAGAATAGACCGTAATAGTCTGTAATTGTCAAGCGGCCGGCATTGGCCGTGCACACGAAAATGAAACGGGCCCCGAAGGTGTTGATCGCACCGACGAGGCCCTAACCCGCAACATGGAGATCCCCCATGTCGAAGGCTGATTCCAGCCCTAGCACACCTGCGTCCGCGTCTAAATCGAGGCGCGACGTTATCCTCACCGCTGGCGGCATCGTAGCGGCGGG
>CAXMLT010000002.1:0-2528 GCA_964194245.1 uncultured Hyphomicrobium sp. | reverse complement strand
GATTCAAGATGTTCCCGGACGGGCTCTCACGCAATGGTGTGCGCAACCGAGGATCCATTGCGCAGCCTTCACCTTGAGCAGTTTTCCTCGCCGTCTATATCCATAGCTTCGGAGGAAATATGCATGCGTGAAGCAGAGTCAGAAAGTAAGGCCGCCACCATCATTCTTGCCGCACTGGCAGCGTTGGCCGTTGCGTGTTTTGTCTTTGCTGGCGTAGCGATGTTTGAGCAGCCCACGGTGACTGCGACATCATCATTGCCCGCCAATCCACGCGTGCCTGGGTAACATCTAGCTCTTGCGGAAAGGCGCGCGCATCGGTCTGCCGTCAGCATCGCCATTCGGCCGTCAGCATATACGGAAGTGCTATTTTAGGCTCTGCGCGTGCGGGCGCGCCGGAAATTCCCAAGACGACTCAAGCAAGCGCTCTTTGGAACATCGCCACAACTGCATCCCGTCCCTCATGATCGTTGACTGAGGGGAGGCTGGAATACTCCAGATTATTGGCGGCAATTACACAAGTCTCGGCGATTTCGATCATGGTGAGCGATTCGCCTAAGAGGTCGAAGGCTGCGCGATAAATGGCCCCGATAGCGCAGAAACGTATGGCTTCGTGATCCCAGGCCGAGCATGAATGGCCAAGTTTATTTCGAGCCATCGCGCCCCGCGTCCACCGGGCTTCGTCGGAAATGATCTCCAAGGCGCGCTCGATAATCTGATGTTGTAGAAGCTTAGCCATGGCGCGGCAACGTTCGCCAATCACGTTGGTTCCGCACGCGGCCTTCACTGCGCGAGTAGTTGTCCCGAACGCTCGCCAACTGACCTTATGCACGCGGCTTCGGGTTCTTTGGCAGCTGCCGCGGCGTCCGGCGCAATCTGCCTTTGATCCGGTGAATGTCCGTAAGGACGCTCGGGGGGACCAATCCGCAGCGCGCAGCAGTCTCGCTGACGAACTCGCCGGGCTGCATCTCTATCATCAGCTCGCCGTCGTCTCGAAGGTAGTAGCCCTGCACTCGTTTGCTCTGTTGTGTTCGCACGTGAAGATACCGATGCCTGAGCTCTACAAACGCCACCTGTGTCCTGTTGGGTTCCATGTTCACGATTTGATGAACCGACGGCGTGATCGGCGTTCAGCAAACAGACCCGAGTGTAAACAGCGCAACCGACCCAGCAGCCCGCAATCCAGGCTCGCGAGCCCAAACCCCGACCGATCCAAACACGCATCAGAACCTGCAATATAAGGGTGCATCCGGTGCCGGCCCCGGCGAGACCGGCCGCGATTTACCTCCCCCGCCACCTCAATAGATTGGCCGCCCGGGACCCTTACGAGGTCTCGGGGCTAAAATACCCTCACGCGGGCTAGGGCAAATGCCGGGCGTGCGGAGCTTCGTCTCCCCGCTAGCCGAGCCAATAAGCCGTTGAGGCGCTTGTTGACCTTCGCGACCTTCCGCGGGTTGCCACTCTGCCGAGCTCGAGGTCAGCGAGGAGGTTGAGGGCGAGCGGCACCTGCTCCAACACCGCCAACGCCGCGATGCGCCTCTCATCATTTCATCATCTGCGGCGGCGCGCGCCCACGCGAGTGCGCGAGCGGGTCCGTGTTGAAGCAGCACGGCCCCCTGGAAACCTTCGGCTGCCCAGCGGAGTCGTGGTTCGGATAGGTTGGCAGCGTACACGGGAGGAACACTGGCCGCTAGCGTGCGTTGAAGGCTGAGGAGAGGAAGGCCGCGCGAGTGAAACAATGGAGGAAAGTATGAGACCTATCGTATTAGGCGTTGCCGCGTTTGCTCTCACGGCCAGTAGCATTGCCTTCGCCCAAGAGCAGGCACCAATTCCTGAACCCAACGCCACTCCGGCGGCAAACCAGTCCGAACCGGCTGCCCCGGAGATGAAGGCGCCCCCGGTGCCGCTTCAGACGGGCAGGATGGGTGCGGCCGATAGCGCGACTAAGGCGCCGGGCGTCATCCCAGATCCGCAGTGGGTCGGCCGCTATATCTACAGCAGCGACAACAAGGACCTTGGAAAGGTGGCTGCGGTTAAGACGAGCGGCGGTGTAAACGAGGTCGATTTCGACATGGGCGGCTTTCTCGGCCTCGGCAGCACCCGCAAACACGTGACGGCAAGTCAGATCGATAGCGTGCTGGCAGACCGCATTGTCCTGCGCCTTACCAAAGCTGAGGCCGAGGCACTTCCGGCAGATAAATAGTTCGATCGCTTAGGCTGCCGGCGAGCACCCGTGCCATTCGGCCGCCTAAGTGCTGATAAAGCGTCATGAGCGCGGGGTCAGCGAATGTGCTGCGTTCTCGCTGGCCCGCCAAAAGACGAGCGCCGGACCTCTTCCCCACGAGAGAGCGCTCGTAGCGTCTTAGTGACCCATCAAGAGCCCAGCTTCTAATCAGGCGGCGTTCCAACCCGCTTTTTATCGATTACGTCGTTGAGGTCTTTGGACTTCCCACGCGGATCAGTGGGATGTGGGCTGCTGGCGGGGGCCGTCCGGGATGCGGTTGGGATTTGGTCTGTCTCTTATACACATC
>CAXMLT010000001.1:0-3336 GCA_964194245.1 uncultured Hyphomicrobium sp. | reverse complement strand
CCGACAAGATCCGCGAGGTGATCGGCTCGGGCGGCTCGGTGATCCGCGAGATCGTCGCCGAGAGCGGCGCCAAGATCGATATTGAGGACGACGGCACGGTGAAGGTCGCCGCGGCCAAGCGCGAGTCGATCGACGCGGCCCTGAGGCGCATACGCGAAATCACCTCCGAGCCCGAGGTCGGCACCATCTACAAGGGCAAGGTCGTGAAGATCATGGACTTCGGCGCCTTCGTGAACTTCTTCGGCGCCAAGGACGGTCTCGTGCACATATCGCAGCTCGCTCCCGGACGACCGGCGACTGTGGGCGAGGTCGTGAAGGAAGGCCAGGAGGTCTACGTCAAGCTCCTGGGCTTCGATGAGCGCGGCAAGACGCGGCTGTCGATGAAGATCATCGATCAAGCGACCGGCCAGGAGATCCCTCGCGCCGAGGGCGAGGCCGACCCTGAGGCCGAGTTCCGCGCCGAGCGTCCACCGCGGCGCGAGCGTGAAGGTGGCGGCGGGGGCCGCGACCGGCGCCCGCGGCGTGATGCCGGCTGAGGGTCAGCCAATCGCTCGACCAGAACAACAAGAACCGCCGGTCTCCCCCGGCGGTTTTTTGTTGGCCGCAGGTATCCGAACCGCCGCGAGACGGTCGGACTTGCGGTGCACCGCGGCTGCGGATTACACCGATGCGGGGACTCCAGGATCGCGCAGATGAAGTCGCTGCTTGCCGTCGCTATCGGTAGCTTGTTCGCTGGCCACTCGGCTGCGGCCGAGGACTATCCCTATCCCGGCGTGTTCACGAATTTCCAGCGCAGCGAGTACAACGCGTTTTCGCCGACGCTAAAGGAGGTCGCCTGCGACGAGCACCTGTTCGTCCAGGACGAGAAGGGCGATTTCACCACCTACGCGCTGGACGGGCTGCAGTGGCTGCGCGACCGCAAAGTCGTCTATCGCGTGCTTTCGAGCGGCCATTGCGATTTCTTTGCCCACGCCGGCATCGAACAGTGCTCGATCGAGGACGCGTCCGACGGAACCAAGAGCGAGGCGTTCAGCCGGCTGGACAGCTTGGGCGTGCTCGGCATTGAAGAGCGCATATATCCTTCCGAACAGGCCCTGCTGACCGACCGCGGCGTGGATGCGATCCGGATCAAATGTGGAAGCGTCGATGCCATCAAGCCATTTCTCACGACGGAGAATATAGGGAAGGGCTCCTGCCACGAAGCGGGGAACGAGGGCGAGGAGTGCTATTACGAGCCCTCCGCCGCACTGAGCTACAACGACATGGTCGGCAATGAACTGCGCAAGATCAGGGATTTGATCCAGAACAAGTAAATGACCAAAACCAGCAACGTTGTGATTTGGTCTCAGCTGCCATCGGCGCGCAGGTGTGCTAGGAAATCGCGCATCCTCCCAACCGAACGACTGGGCTTGCCGATGCTGTCAAATTCCCGCACTCGACCCTTTCCAGGATTGATCTTGCTCGTGCTCGCCGCGCTCGGCCTGCCGGCCGCGCCGAGCGCCGCCGATGACGCCTCCGCTTTGCTCGGAAACTGGCGTGTCCCGCCGTACGAGCAGCAGCGCATGCGCATGAGCGACCAATGCCAGCGCAGCGCCGACACCGACGTGCAGAACGTCGCCGAGAGCGAGGTCGAGGTCTTCTCCTGCGACGATCCAAAATTCGCAGCCGACAAGGCGCGCATCCTCGAGTTCGTGCGCGCCGTCAATCCGATCTATCGCGCCGAAGGTCACCGCCAGTATTCCGAGACTATCACCGGCCTCTGCGCAACGGTGCGCGCCTCGCAGTCCGAGCGCACGCAGGACGTCTGCAACCCGAGCCAGAAGCTGCGGTCCGGGCCCATCGTCGGACTGCCGGTGATCTGGAACATCCGCAAGACGGGCGATCCCGAGTGGCCGCTCGCCGGCGACAGCTATTCGCCGTCGTCCGGCTTCGGCGCCATTTCCTGCTTCAAGAAGCCTAGCGGCAACAAGCTGCTGACCAAGGGCTGCCGCCGCTGGACGGTGGAGCTGCCGATCATCGGGTCGGAGCCATGCGACTGCGGCTGCAGCATGATCGTCTGCGACCAGTACGTCTGGGAGCGGAAGTGACGGCCGGACCTCGCTTCTGGGCGAAACCCGGCCGCGATTAGGCTGCGGGTCGGCTACTTCCAGCCGGCTTCCTTGTCGCAAGCCGCCGTCTCGTCGGGATGGGTCTTCTCCCACTCGGTGATCGACTTCGTCTCGTCCTTGGCCATCGCATTGTCCATGCAGACGCAGTACTTGCGCACGACGTCCTCGGTCGCGCCTTCGCGCTTGTTGTCGGCGATGCACTGATTGATCCAGGTCACGTCGTCTTCGGTCGTATTGGCGAAGGCGACGGAGCTCGCTACGAGCGGCAGCGCGAGAACGATCGACAGGACGATTTTCTGCGGCATTGGAATCTCCCGATCTGCGCCCGCGGTGCGCGGGCGACCGAGCACGCTACCTCTCCGAGTTTCAAAGCGTTAGAGCTGGACGCGCAAACGCTGTGGAAAGTCGAGGCGCGGCAAATTACAATGCAGCGTGGCGAGGCCAGACTAGCGGCCGGAGGTCAGCTGCTTCTCGATCTCGGCCATCATCGGATGCGTGATGCCAGCCTTGCGCATCTCGGCAAAGTCGTCGGTGATGGCGGCGTTCCAGACCTTGCCACCGTCGAGCGATGTCGGCTTGCCCCGTCACGGCAAGGGCGTCCCGCGCGATTACGCCAAGGCCCGCGAGTGGTACGAAAAGGCAGCCCCCAAGGGGAACTCCTCGGCCAAGTCCCACCTACGGAAACATTACGATCGAGGAAGCCGTGGCAGGCGGCCACTACGACGTGGCGCTCAAGCTGCGCATCTCGCTTGCGGAGGATGTCGAACGGGACGAGACCAAGCGCACCGGCGCGCCGGACAAAGAGACAGCCGGCGAGTTGGTCAGCGTAGCGTGGGCCGCGCTCTTCGCGCGCGACTTCACCAAAGCGCTCGCCGTCTCCGAGCGTGCCCATCAGCTCGCGCCCGACGATCTTTTGATCGAGACCAACCGGGCGCATGCACTGATGTTTCTCGGCCGGACGGGCGAGGCGCGCGCACTCTATCTCGACAACAGGAGCGCCTTTGCGCGTTCCTCCTGCGCGAGGGCCATCATCTCGAGCTGCTGGCGCTGAGCACTCGACAGCGCAGTTTCCTGCTCCTCGCTGGCCTTGATGAAGTCGAGGTGGAGGTTGGTCGGCGCGGGGGCGTCCTTTGGCCGGCGCGCGGCCCAGTCCTTGGCGTCGGCGACGTCGGAGCCGGACAGCAGGCGGTTCGCGGGGCGCCCGCCGATCTCCCATTCGGTGGCGCGG